>JAUIGT010000197.1 GCA_030432615.1 Verrucomicrobiia bacterium | reverse complement strand
GCGGGCGACGTCAGTCTCGCGGCCGGCCCGGGCAGTGACGCCTTCGCCCAGGTCGGTCACGGCGGGCACGACGCCAACGGGGACCACACGGGCGCGATCCACGTGGCGGCCGGGGGCGATGTCGTGCTGACGGCCGGTGGCGGCGCGGGCGCCTACGCGCTCATCGGGCATGGCGGCTCCGATTCCGACGACCTCAAGAGCGGGGAAATCTGCGTGCATGCCGACGGGATGATTTCCCTGGCGGCGGGAACCTCGGGAGCCGGGCACACCTTTGCCCAGATCGGCCACGGCGGCAGCGAGGACGGGGCGGCGCTCGACGGCGACCTCGACGGGGAAATCAACGTGGTCGCGCGGGGAGCGGGGGGCATTTCTCTGGCCGGGGGAACGGGAGACTTCGGCTACGCCCACATCGGCCACGGCGGCACCGGACGGGAGGGAACGATGACCGGTGATCTCTACGCGGTCGCCGAAACCGGCGGCATCGCCATCGACGGTGGGAGCGGGATCAGCGCCTATGCCATGATCGGTCACGGCGACGGGGCGAAAACCTCGACCGGCCTCCGCGGCGGCGGGGTTCACCTGTTCGCGGCGGGTGATCTCACCGGCAGCGGCGGCACCGGCGCCGCCAACGAGGGGAACGCCTACTTCTTTCACCAGAATGCCGCTGGTCTTCAGCCGGGCGACTACCTCGGGGGCGACGGTTACCAGAAGGTGGTCAACGGCACCATCGCTCTGCCCGGCTACTCCAGCGACGACGAGAGCACGATCATCAACGGGAACATCGGCCTGGGCGCCATCAGCATCTTCGACAACACCGACACCGACTACACCATCAACGGGGGCGACACCTTCGTGACGACCTCGGACGATTTCTATCTCGTCACCGGCGGAAGCATCACCCTGCTCAACAGTTACCAGAACGAGGGCAGCGGCGGTGTCACGCTGGTCGCCGGTTGGGACGGAAGCGGCACGGCGACGCCGGGGAGTGTGAGCTTCAACAGCGGCGATCTCTGTGATCCGGTGATCACGAATCCGGGTCTGGCCATCGATTTCAACGACTGCGGCACCTTCGGAAACGGAGGGGGAACGGTGACCCTCGGTTCGGTCGGGCAGTCGTCGCCGGTAATCGTGGGCAGCGCCGGGGGAACGACGACGGTGGCGGCGCACGGCCTGGTCCTCCACGGCAGCGACACCACCAGCGGCGCCTCGACCCAGCTCGGGTTCCGGCCGACGGCGACCCGCGGCGATGCCTCGGGAGCGATCGAGATCCACCTCAAGGGGGGCGGGTTGACCCTCGATGCCGGCGACACCACCGATGCCTTCGCCCAGATCGGCCACGGGGGCAACGGGAGCACCGAGGGCGGGTTCCTGAACGGTTCGATTTCCGTGACTTTCTGCGAGCCCGGCGACGTGATTCTCGAAGCCGGACTGGCGGGCAACGGCTCCTACGCCCAGGTCGGGCATGGCGGAAACTACTGGGACGGAGACCGCGTCGGGGCGATCTCGTTGACGGGGGCGAACGACGTCGTCCTGACCGGCGGGAACGATCTCTACAGCGTCGCCCAGATCGGTCACGGGGGCGTCGCCACGACCGGTCATGTCGAGGGCACCATCGAGGTCGAGGCGGCGGGCGATGTCCGCGCGACCGGCGGCACCGATACCCTCGCCTACGTCCAGATCGGTCACGGTGGTCAGAACACCTCGACCTACGCGGGTTCGTCCATGGGGCCGTCGGCCATCGGCGTGAGCGCCGGCGGCGATGTCGTCTTCGCGGCCGGTTCGCACAACTACACCAGCGCCAAGATCGGACACGGCGGCAACCGGATGCAGTGGACGAGTTTCGCCGACAGCCCGGTGTCGGTTTCCGCGGACGGCAACGTGGAGATGATCGCGGCGCAGTTCGGGAGTTACACGGCCCGCTCCTATTCCCACGCCCAGATCGGGCATGGCGGATTCGGTGCCCAGGTCGGTGACGGGACGTCGGGCTACACCGGCGATCTCACCGTCGAGGCGGGTGGAAAGATCGACGTGCTCGCCGGCATCAACGGCGCCAGCTACAACTACGGGCTCATCGGCCACGTCGCCTATTACAACACGCCGGCCGTTCATACCGGAGACATCAGCGTCACCGCCGGAATGGCCGCGGGAATGACGGAATACGGCCTGACCGTCAAGGGCGGTACCGGGGATTTCGCGGGCGTGAGGGGAACCAACACGGGCTACTACAACTTCGCCGGCATCGGGCATCGCGGGCACAACAGCGCCACCTCGCTCACGGGCGACATCGATGTGGAGGTCCTTCGCGGCGGTGTCACCCTGCTGGGCGGCACCGGCATCGTCGGCAGCACCGCCGATCCCGACAACGCGGACATTCGCCTGAACCCGGCGCAGATCGGTCACGGCGGCTACAACCTGCAGAGCACGGGCGTCGATGGATCGGTCCGCGTGCGCGCCCAGGGCGACATCCTCCTGCAGGCCGACAACGGGCGACAGTCGCCGGTGCAGATCGGTCACGGCGGCTACAGCGTCGATGGGGTCTTCGGAAAAGCGGGCGATATCATCGAGGTAATCTCCCACGAGGGCGGGCTCGAGCTGAACACCGTCGGGAGCAACGCCAACAACACCGCCTTCATCGGAAACGGTTCTTCCTCGCCCGGCAGCGGCCAGCGTTTCGGCGACATCCTCGTCGACGTGGCCGACGAGATCTCGCTGGTGAAGGGCGCGGCCCCGGTCTGGATCGGCCATCGCAGCAACACCACCTCGGGTTTTTCCGATGCCGACGTCACGGTGCGGGCTCGGTCCGTGGACGAGGCGACGGGAGATTCCGGCGGCGATCTTTTCCAGGTCACCAACGATCTCGGCACCATGATGGAGCAGAACCTGGCCGGGGGGCACGTCAGTCTCATCGACACCGGGCTCGGCGGTCTCTGGGCGACCGGACAGATGGTGGGCGACTCGGGGTTCGACCTCAACCTGCTCTCCGCATCCCACCTCTACGTGGCCAACGATGTCATCAATCGCGGTAGCGGTGACGTGAACCTCGTGGCGGGCTGGGATCCGTCGGTGGCGGATCTTTCTCCCGGGACCGAGTCCGAGCCTTTCCGCTACTACCTGGTGCGGGATGTCGACATGGACAATGAGATCTTCGATGTCGATGGAGCTTATGGAAATGGTCAGGCCAATGTCTGGATCGGGGCCAACGCGGACCTCGGCGGCGCCGACACCGGCGTGGTCGTGGCCAGTCGCGCGGGGCAGACCAACGTGGCCGGTCACGACGTGAACGTCTGGGGCGGCGCGGTCACCGGCGGGCTCAACACGGGCGAGCGGAAGTATTCCCAGATCGGCTACAACCGACGGGACGCCGGCACGACGAAGAGTTCTCCGGTGACGGGCCGAATCCGGGTCCAGGCCCGGAACGACATCGCCGTAGAAGCCAACCACTACGCCATCGGCACCGAGGGCTACGAGGGGTGGACCAACCGGGATCGTTCCGGCCAGGCTTCCTACGCGCAGATCGGTCACGGCGGAGAGCGCGACGCCGTGCGTGACATGGATCTCTCGGGAGAGATCATCGTCGAGGCGGGGAACGATCTCACCGTGAAGGCCGGGCAGACGATCAACAACCACGCCCAGGTCGGTCACGGCGGCTACGACAATCCGGACGACGACGACGGCGCCAACGAGGCCAGTCTCGGGGGAAAGATCACCGTCGATGCCGGGGGCGACATCGTCTTCGAGGCGGGCCGGGGGTACTTCGCCTTCGCCCAGCTCGGTCACGGGGGCGGGCAGCATTTCCTCGGCGATTTCGCGGAAAGCGACATCGAGGTGAGTGCCGGGGGCGACCTGACCTTCACCGCCGGTCCCGGCAACACCACCGGCAACATTTACAGCCAGCAGGCCTACGCCCAGATCGGTCACGGTGGCTACAACGCCGACTTCATCGAGACGCCGGGGACGGGCAACAATTCCGTTCCCGTCAGCCCCGGCTCTGGTCGCGGCTACACCGGGGCGATCACGGTCAACGCGGGCGGTGCGGTGTCGCTGAACGGTGGTGGTGGTGACGACTACAACTACGTCTCGATCGGTCACGGCGGCGCGGCGACGAGCGGCGATCACTCGGGAGACATCTCGGTGACGGCCGGGGGCGATGTTCGTCTGCGGGGCGGCGACACCGGCGCGGCGGTCTTCGCCAACGTGGGGCATTTCGGTTACCTCAGCGAGGGCGACTTTTCCGGCGGAATCACGGTCGCTTCCACCGCGGGCGCGGTGGCCGTCGAAGCCGGGGACGGTGTCACCGGCCAGGCCCACATCGGTCACGGCGGCTACCGGGTGGGAGGCGCGATGTCGGGGGACGTTGCGGTTTCCGCCGCCGGAACCGGGGGAGTTTCGGTCGAGGGAGGAGGCGCGTCCTACGCCTATGCCGCCATCGGCAACGGGGGCATTCGCCTGAACGGATCGGTCAGCGGATCGACCACCGTGACCGCCACCGGCACCGCGGACACCGACGGATTGCGGGTGAAGGGAGGCGAGGGCAGCTACAGCTCGGCCACGGTCGGGCACCTTTCCCAGGGTTACGACGGCAATCACTCGGTCGCCTCGCTCGACGGTGACGTGACGGTGAACGTGGCCGCCGGCGGCGTCAGTGTGGCGGCGGGAACGGCGGGATATTTTTCCCACGGCATGATCGGTCACGGCGGCCGCGATGCCGATGGCGACAAGAGCGGGGCCATCGAAGTGGTGGCGGCTTCGGGAGACATCACGCTCGAGGGTGGCGGTGTCTTCTCCAGCAATCGCTACACCCACGCCCAGATCGGTCATGGCGGCTATGGCAACAACGTGCCCGGCGACAACAGCGGGACGGTGATGGTGGAGGCGACAGCGGGATCGGTTTCCCTGGTCGGGGGCGAAAACTACGGCGCCTACACCCAGATCGGTCACGGCGGGCTTGCCGCCGGCAGCCTCATCAACGGGAACATGAGCGACGCCGTCTCGGTGATCGCCGGTGGCGAGGTTGCGGTTTCCGGCGGCAGCCAGAGCAATGCCTACGCGCTCATCGGGCACGGCGGCGTCTCGGTGAACGGCGCGCTTTCCGGCGATGTCTCGGTGACCTCGGGAACGGGCGGTGTCTCCGTGCTCGGCGGCGGTGGCGGTCAGGCCTTCGCCCAGATCGGCAGCGGAGGCTACAACATCGACAACGACATTTCCGGAGCGGTGAACGTCACCGGTCTGGGGACAGGAACCGGCGACGGCTTGCGCCTTGTCGGCGGGGAAGGCGACTACGCCGTGGCCCAGGTCGGGCACGGGAGCAATTTCGGGCCCGGCGACCTTTCGGGAGATGTCACCGTCAGCATGGCCGGGGGCGGCGTCAGCCTGCAGGCCGGCACCGAGGGCTACTTCTCCCACGCCATGATCGGCCACGGCGGACGTGACAACGACGGTGACCTCTCCGGAGCCATCTCGGTGACCGCGGCCGGGGGGGACATCACCCTGGACGGCGGCGGAGCATCGGATCAGTATCGGCGTTACACCCACGCCCAGATCGGTCACGGTGGCTATCGGGGAACCGGCCAGACCGGGACCTATTCCGGCGATGTCGCCGTTTCCGCCGGGGCCGGCGATGTGTTTCTCCGCGGGGGCAACGACTGGGGCACCTACACCCAGGTCGGTCACGGTGGGCTTTCGCTCGGGGCCGGGCGACTCGGAGCGATCGATGGCGAGGTCAGCGTCGCGGCCGGGGGTGCCACGGGTGTTTCCCTGCTCGGTGGAACCGACGAAAATGCCTTCGCGCTGGTCGGGCACGGCGGCCACAACGGGAACGGTGACATGATCGGCGACGTGTCCGTGGAAACCACCGGCGACGGCGGGGTCCGGATCGAGGGGGGCTCCGGTCTGGGAACTTTCGCCCAGGTCGGAAGCGGCGGTTCCGCCGGCATCGGTAGTTCGGTGGGCGCGATTTCCGTGACCACGGCGACGGGAGACATCACCCTCCAGGGAGGATCGAACACGGATGCACAAGCGCGGATCGGAGCGGGCGGAGCCGACACCGGTGGCGGCAAGTCGGGCGCCGTGACCGTGGCCGCGGGAGGTGCCTTGGATCTGCGCGGGGGAAGCGGCGACGGCACATCGGCCCAGGTCGGACATGGTGGCACCCGCTCGATCGGTTTCAAGAGCGGTGATGTTCTCGCAACAGCCTCGGCGATCGCCCTGAGCGGCGGGACCGGTCTCGGATCCTACACCCAGGTGGGACACGGTGGTCTTTCCCAGCGCCTCGGCGCGGACGGATCGGTCACGGTGATCGCTTCTGCTGGCGACATCCGACTCGATGCCGGCGACGTCACCGACAGCTACGCCGTGATTGGCAGCGGGGGAGCGAGAATCGCCACCGCGGAGTTCGCGGGAAATGTCCAGGCCTTGTCCCAGGTGGGTGGAATTGCCCTGGCGGGAGGCGACGGGGAAGGGACCATCGCCCAGATCGGCAACGGTGGATTCCGTGTCAACGGGTCCAAGACCGGCAGCGTGCTGGTCAGTGCGGACCAGGACATCGCCTTGCTCGCGGGAGCCGGAGAAGGCGCCACCGCCCTCATTGGGATGGGCGGTTATCTCGCTCCGGGGCATACCCTCGGCGGTACCGATGAAGAGGTGCAGGTCCTGGCCGGCGGAGACATCACCCTGAGGGCTTCGGACGCGGCGGCCGGCGGCATCGCCATGATCGGGAACGGTGGCCGCGATTCCGACGCCGTGCAGGCGGCGGGGGACGTGTCGGTGATCGCGCTCGGCGACGTTCTTCTCCAGGGAGGCGCCGCGGAATGGGCGGCCGCCCAGGTCGGAAACGGGGGGGCGGCATCGGACGGTGACAAGGAGGGAGTCGTCTTCGTCAGCGCCGGCAACGACCTGAGCCTGTTGCGCGGTGCCGGCGACAATGCCTTCGCCAAGATCGGCCATGGCGATCACCAGTTCACCCCGGTTCCCACGCCCGACGTCAAGGTCGGCGCCGGCGGCCATCACGAGGGCGATATCCAGGTCACGGCCGGAGAGACCATCACCCTGGAGGGCGGACTGATCGGGCACCTTGACCCCGCACTCAACCAGCAGGGAATCGGCGCCGGTGGCGACACCTTCGTCGCCGCGAGCCGCAACGATCCCACCGCGACCGGAAGCGGGCAACTGATCGGCGACGCCGACGCGGTGCTAGCCTCCGATCCCGCCGGGGAACTGCGCCTCTACCTGCCGACCCGCGCGAACAATCTGCTCTCGGGCACTTCGCTCAATGGCCTGGCCTACCCGGGCGCGAATGTCGATCCCCTGAACCAGCAGATCGATGAACTGGTCATTCACCAACTCGATGTGGACGGCAACGAGGTTTTCACCCCGTCGGAGCACAACAACCTGGTCAACTGGGAGGCCAACCTTCTCGCGAGGACAGTGGCGCCCGACAGCGCCAACTACAGCGCCGTGCTCGGAGGCTATTCGCTCTACTACGACACCATCACCGTGCTGGAGGCGGGGCCGCCCGTCGCGCCCGAGACCGGCGGTGGTGGAGCCGGAGCCGGAGCGGGCGGTGGTGCCGGTGGCGGCGACGGAGGCGGCATTGACGAGACCGATCCCGAAATCGTGGAGACGCCTCCGGTGATCGAACCTCCTGTCTTCACCGTGGTGGGCACCGACGGAACCGTCTTCCAGGTGAACGGAAACGGGGAGGAAATGCCGGGGCTCTTCCTGCGCCTCCCCGATGGTTCCGTCTTCGTGGGGATCAACCGCGCGGGCGAGCCGCTGCTCTATTTCCCGGTCGGCGGCTGGCTCGAGGATTCGCTGGATGATTTCCTCAACCTCGACAACCTCTCCCAGTTCGAGGAGAACCGCGAGCCGATGGATCCGTGGGGCGACGATCCCGGACCGGACTTCGAGTTCGTCTACGGGATGAATTTCCGGCCGGGCCTCAGCAGCTTCGACCTGTTCGGGACCGGTGGTTTGCCGCGACTCGACATCGTTCCCATCGGTGTCGATGGATCCGGCGCCGACGAGGAACTTCGCGAGTTCCTGGAGAGGCTCGAAGTGGAATCGCAGGAGATCGGAATCAGCGGGCTGTTCCAGGAAGCGGGCCCCTCGACCGCTCTCAACGCCGAGTGATGGTTTCTGGGCCGTTGACGCGGTGAAATCGGGGTTGATTCGGCCTCGGAATCCGGGGCAGGGTGACTTCCATGAAGTCTCCCCGCCAGTCCTGGAAATCTTGGGCGCTGCTGGCGTCCCTGTGTTCAATCGTTGTCGTTGCCGTCAGTCCGGCCGCGGAGAAGGAGGAAAAGCTCAATGTCCTCTTCATCGCCGCCGACGACATGAATTGCGACCTCGGTGCCTACGGGAACACCCAGGTGAAGACGCCCAACCTGGATCGCCTGGCACGAATGGGTGTGCGCTTCGATCACGCCTACTGCCAGCAACCGCTCTGCGGCCCCAGCCGGGCCAGCCTCATGACCGGCCTGCGGCCCGATACGCTGGACATGCACACGCTGGCGCACGAACTGCGGAAGAAGAATCCCGATGTCGTCACGCTCGGACAGCTGTTCCGGCAGAACGGCTACTTCTCGGCGCGGTCGGGCAAGATCTATCACTACGGCAATCCCAGCCAGATCGGCACCGACGCCAACGACGATCCGGAGACCTGGGACGAGCGCCACAACCCGGCCGGCATCGACAAGACCCAGGAGGAAAACATCGTCCGCTACGGCCCCAACCGGAAACCGCGCAAGGACGGGCTCGGCATTTCCATGGCCTGGTGGGATCCCGAGAGCGGGGACGACGAGCACACCGACGGGATGGTGGCGAAGCGGGTGGTCGAGTGGATCGGGGAAAAGAAGGACGAGCCCTTCTTCCTCGCCGCCGGTTTCTTCAATCCGCATTGCCCCTACGTGGCGCCGAAGAAGTATTTCGATCTCTATCCGCTGGAGGAGATCACCATGCCCGATCTCGAGGAGGCGAAGAAGGATCTGGAGGACGTCCCCCCGATGGCGATCCAGCGCGACACGAAGAACTGGCCCTACTACTTCGCCGACGTCAGTGTCGAGGAGGCGCGCAAGTGCAAGCAGGCCTATTACGCCACCATCTCCTTCGTCGATGCCCAGGTGGGGCGCTTGCTCGACGCGCTCGAGGAGCACGACCTCGTGGAAAAAACGATCATCGTCTTCTGGTCCGACCATGGATACTTCCTTGGGGAGAAGGGGCTCTGGTACAAGCGCAAGGCTTTCGAGCGGTCCGCGCGCATGCCGCTCATCATCGCCGCGCCCGGACTGGCCGAAGGCGCCAGCACGGGCAAGCCGGTGGAAATGCTCGACCTCTACCCGACGCTCGCGGATCTCTGCGGGCTGAAGGGGCCGGAGAACCTGGAAGGCGCCTCGCTGCGTCCCCTCCTCGAGGATCCCACCGGGGCGGCCTGGGAAAAGCCGGCCGTCACCCAGGTCTGGCACAATCCCGGGGCCTGGGGCTACTCGCTCCGCACCGAGCGCTGGCGCTACACCGAGTGGCTCGAGGGCGAAGCCGGGCGCGAACTCTACGACCACGCGAAGGATCCGGAGGAAATCACGAACCTCGCCGATGATCCCGCCTTGGCGGAAACGGTGGCCGCCCTTTCAGAACGGTTGAAACCCTTCGTGCGCCTGAAACCGTACAAGCGGAAGTGAATCACGATGGAAGAACGGCGTCCACGTGGCCGGGGACCGCATCCCCAGGATGCCCGGCTTTTCGCGAGAAAACATTGGCCGGATCTTCGCGAGGCGGTCGCCGATCTCTCGTGGCTGCGTTCGAGAGGGTATGCGGAAACCTCGTCGATCAAGATCGTAGGTGATCGCTATCGACTCACCGCCCGTCAGCGCTCTGCCGTCGTACGCTCGGCCTGCGGGGAAGAAGCGCTTGTCGACCGAAGAAAACGGGAGGTGCCCCAGGAAACGGTCGCGGGCCAAGTGCTCCTGGTCGATGGCTTCAACCTGATCACCACCTTGGAAGCGGCCCTCGCCGGCGGCATCCTCCTGCGGGGACGCGACGGCTGCGTCCGCTACTTGTCCAGCATGCACGGTAACTACCGCCTGCTCGCCGACACCGAGACCGCCCTGCGCCACCTTCTGGCGATCGTGGAAGAGCTGGAACCGAGGAGCACGATCTGGTACCTCGACGAGCCGGTTTCCAACAGCGGCCGGCTGCGGGCCACGATCAAGGAAATGGCGGCGAGCTTTCCCGGCACTCATTCCGAAGTTCGACTGGTGCGCGACCCGGATCCGGTCCTCAAGCGAAGAAGCGGACGAGGTTTCGTGGTCACCGCCGACAGTGGAATTCTCGATGCCTGCGGACCGTGGCTGAACCTCGCCGCGCTCGCGGTCTCGCGATTGGAGCCGCCGCCGGAAGTGATCGACTTGTCGGGAACGGGCGAGTGAATGTCGATGA
>JAUIGT010000196.1 GCA_030432615.1 Verrucomicrobiia bacterium | reverse complement strand
GATGGTGACGGGCTCACCGACGATGTCGATGACGACGACGATGGTGACGGGCGCAGTGACTCTCGAGATCGCGACCACGACGGCGACGGCGTGGATGACGACCACGAAGATGATCACCACGAAGATGGCGATGATGATGGCCCGAACCACGATCTCAACGACGACCACTGATTCCCTTCACGGGATTGGAGATCGATGAACCTTTGAGAAGGGGGACATCGGGGTCTTCGGAGGGTGATTCCGACTTCGAGGGCCCACGGTTCGAATCCCTGCCCTTGCGCCCGCTCTTCTCGATGAAGCACAGAACCGTCGTGGTGATCGCCGTGTCCGCCCTTGTGGCCGGAGGGTTCAGCGGTTGGTTCGGGCGGGAGCTTGCCGGACTGCCAGAAGATGGAGCCGAGGATTCCAAGCTCAACACAGAGAGCTACCCACATCGCCTTGATGACCATGTTCCCGGCGACAACTCGGAAAACCTGACCGACGCTTCGACGGATTTTCCCGACCAGCCTTCTGGAAGGAGCATCCAGCTGCGACTCTCTGCCGTCCTTTCCGAATACGACCCAGCGGCCCGCCGCCAGGCTTTGCGAATACTCGCGAAGGAGCTTGGACGAACTGCCCCGGAAGAGGGTTGGGACCTGCTTCCCTACATCACGGGACTCGCCGACAAGGAGGTGTTCACCACCAACCTTCTCGCGGAATGGGCGAGCGCCGATGCCACCTCTGCCTTGAACGCCTGCCACTCTCTGCCACCCGGCGAGCTGATGGCGAGCGGTTTCGCCGCCGCAGCGGGCGCCTGGGCAGTCGAGTCCCCCAGTCGCGCCGCCGACTGGTGTATCACACAGCTGAGGGGAAGTTCGCGTCAAATGGCCATTGCGGCCGTGGCCCGCGCCTGGGCTCCCCAGGACCCCGATGGAGCAGCGGAGTGGGCTTGGGCGCACGGGGGCAATGTGACGGGATTGATGGCGATACAGGAAATCATGCGCTACTGGGCGAATACCGACCCATCGGCGGGGGCCGATTGGGCCGCATCTCTACCGGAGGGAGATTTCCGCGACAATGCCTTGCAGTCGGGTCTGATCGAGTGGGCTGACCAATTCCCAGCAGAAGCGGCAGAGTGGATCTCCACGACCGAGGATGCGGGGGAGTTTGTCACCGAAGTCGCCAACGTCTGGGCCCAATCCGACCCGGAATCCGCCGCTCAGTGGACACTTTCCCTCGCTTCCCAGGAAGACATCGATGCCTGTTCCGGACTCGTGGCTTCCACCTGGGCGGCCGCCGATCCAGAGGGAGCGATCAGGTGGATCGATTCACTCGACGACTCCCAGCTACGGAACCAACTCAGTGAGGCAGTGGCGGAGAGTTGGGCGGCGGACGCACCCAACGAAGCGATGGAATGGGCCTCCTCCCAGGAGGACAAGACCACTCGGAGAGCCATGCAGGAATCGGTGCTGCAAACCTGGGCCTCGATGAATCTCGACCAGCTTGCCGCTTGGACCGACGCTCAACCAAACGGGGAGTCCCGGGACCTCGCCCTGTATCATCTTGCCCTCGGTTTCTCGGAGACTTCCCCATCGCGCGCCCTCGATGCGGCCCTGTCCATCCGGGATCCCGCGTTCCGAACTGAATCCACCTCCCAGGTATTCGATGACTGGTCGGCGAGGCAACCGAAATCGGCAACGGCCTGGCTCAATGAACGTCCGGCGTTCCGCGGCTTCCTGACGCCTCCCGATTGAATTCGAAGCTCGACGGAAGTTTACCGAAAGCCGACTTCAAGTAAGGAGTCATCCCAAATCAAACCCGGAGACTTCGATGGTCCGCACCGCTGTGCTGCTCCGTTGCCGGCATCACTCCTTTGCCTTCGCGTGCCAGAGCGACACGTTCCGGAAGCGTGCTCCCTGTCCCTTATTGACCAGGGCGACGATTCCCTTGGCGTCGGCGAAACGGGAATGGGTCGCCTCGATCTCCTCGTCGCCGACCCTGGCACGGTAGTGGTCACCGATGATCTCGATGGTGACCGGGTACCACTCGTCCGGATCGAGTTCGACATCCCTGGTCGCGACCCGCTCGGCCTTGGTCGTTTTCGCGATCCCCGTCATGTGCTGGATCCAGAGCTTGTCCGGCGTGATGAAAAGCCGTCCCAGGTGCAGGTTTGGCGGCACCGTGTCGCGACAGGCGAAGGCGATCTGCTCCGCCGTGCCCAACCGCACTTCCGCCATGATGATCAGGTCGGTGGCCTCCAGCCGATAGGTCAGCGAAGAGGGATGATGGTCCTCCTCGAGTTCATCCCCTACGAGCGAGCCTTCCTCGATCCGCCACTCTCCGATCCCCGCTTTCCAACCGGCAATGTCCCCCTTGCGCGTGGGCGGCGCGTCTTCGGAAAAGGCGGATTCCACGATCGCCTCGGTCGGCTCCCCGAGTTCCAGGCCCCGGGCCTCGGCTTTCGCCTCCGCCTCCTGTTTCCGTTGCCAATCGGCGGCGAACTCCCGGTCCGCCTCGCTGAGCGTCGCCAGGGAGACCTCGTAGGTGCGCCCGTTCTCCATGCGAAGCGTTGCCATATCGCCCTCGAGCGCGACCAGCGCGGCCGCGATGGTCCGGCCCTCCTGGTTGGTCCAATCGCGAAGTACCGGCTCCGCCGAAACCGAGTGGAGCGAAGTGGCAAGAAACAGAAAAAGAAACAGCGATGTTTTCATGAGCTGCCGGCAGTCTATGCCAGTTTCCCACGAGAACGCCACCCGGAAACACGTTCCCGACTTTTTCTGCGGACATCGGGGGATCTCGCTGGCATGATACCGCCTCTTCTCGACCGTGACCGCCACCGAATCCAGTCTCCCGCACGCGCCTTCCTCGACCGAACCCCGGCTCTCCAAGCTGGCGGTCTTCTCGATGCTGCTCGGGGTTCTCGGATTTCTCACCATCCTTCTGCTCGGCATCGTCCCGGCGGTCATCGCGCTGATCTGCGGTCATGTCGCCCTCATCAAGATCCGCCACCACCGACCTCCGCTCCGCGGTCGTCTGGCCGCCTACATCGGGCTGTTCACCGGATACGCGACGGTCCTGCTGACGCCGCTGTTCGCCATCGCCATCGCGGTCGCCATCCCGCTGGTGAACTCGGCCCATCACCAGAACCAGGAACGAAACCGGCTCGACCACGCCTCGGAACTCTTCCGCGCCTGCGAGACCTACGCCCGGGATCACAACGATCGCTACCCGAAGAGCTGGGACCAGCTGGAGGGACGCTACGTCAGCCGTTCGGACCTCGAACGCCTTCTCCGGCCGCAACACGACACCGTCTGGGAAATCGTGCGGGAGACCGCCGAGGAACTGACCCGCTCCGGGAACGGGGAAAACGCGCCGGAACCCGCTTTCCTCCTCGTGCCCCACGATCGACCGGTGCTCCGGGAACTGGAGGGCTCGGTCATCGTCATCCGCGAAGTGGCGCCTCCCGATGTGGAGCGGGTGGTGGTGGCCTACGACAACGGCCAGACGACCATGATCGCGAATCCGAACCGGCAGTAGGCGCGAGCCCCCCGCGCGGCGCTTGACCGGACCGGCCGGCACCCTATCTTTGCCGCGCTCTTCCCCTCCCACCCCGGAACGAACGAATTATCTCCATGCACTCCTTTCACTACCAAGACGGCACCCTGCACTGCGAAGGGATCGACCTGCGGGCGCTCGCCGAAGAACACGGCACCCCGCTCTATGTCTACAGCCAGGCGACGATCCTCGATCATTTCCGCCGGCTCGACACGGCGATCGCCGAGCTGGATCACCTGATCTGCTACGCGACCAAGGCCAATTCCAATCTCGCGGTGCTCAACCTGCTGGCGAAGGAGGGCGCCGGTTTCGACATCGTCTCGGGCGGGGAACTCCAGCGCGTGCTCCGGGCCGGGGGAGAGGCCGGAAAATGCACCTTCGCCGGGGTCGGCAAGACACGCGCGGAAATCGAGTTGGCGCTGCGCGAGGGCATCTACTGCTTCAATGCCGAGAGCGAGGCCGAGGTGGCCTTCATCGACCAGGTCGCCGGCGAACTGGGGGTGAAAGCGCCCGTCGCCCTGCGGGTGAATCCCAATGTCGATGCCAAGACCCACAAATACATCTCCACCGGCAAGAGCGAGAACAAGTTCGGGATCGACTTCGCCATCATCCGCGAGGCCTACGCCCGCGCCGCCGCACTCCCGAACATCACCCTCCGCGGGTTGCAGATGCACATCGGCTCGCAGTTGACCTCGTCCGATCCCTTCGTCGAAGCGGTGGAAAAGGTGGCGCCACTGGTTGCGGAGTTGAAGGAGGCCTACGGGATCGAGTTCTTCAGCATCGGCGGCGGCATCGGGATCGTCTACGAGGATTCCCTGGCCAGCGGCGATTCGACCTGGTGGTCGGCCAGGGAAGACGGCGAGAAACCGCTCACCATCGAGGAATACGCGGCCCGGCTGGTGCCCCTCCTGAAGCCGCTCGGACTGCGCATTCTCCTGGAACCAGGCCGCTACATGGTCGGCAACGCCGGGGCCATGATCACCCGCATTCTCTACGAGAAGCGCGGCTCGGCAAAGACCTTCAAGATCGTCGATGCGGGAATGAATGACCTCATCCGCCCGGCGCTCTATCAGGGGCATCACGACATCGCACCGCTACGCGCGCCGGCCGACGGCGCGGAAACCGAGACCGTCGACGTGGTCGGCCCCGTCTGCGAGAGCGGCGACTTTTTCGCCCAGAACCGCGAACTGCCGGCCACCGCGGAAGGCGATTGCATCGCGGTCCTGAGTGCCGGCGCCTACGGTTTCGTGATGGCGTCGAACTACAATTCCCGCCCCTTCCCCGCCGAAATCCTGGTGGACGGGCAAACCGCTCACGTCATTCGCAAGCGCCAGTCGTTCGATGATCTCGTGGCCGGCGAGGTGATCCCGGGCTGACTCTACCTGGGGGAAACCCATGAATGAACGCAAATGGACACGAATTTCATCGCCGAGTTCTGAACGGCTTCGTGTGAATTCGTGTCTATCGGCGGTGAACCTAGGGATTTAGCGAAGCAGTCCTGAATCCCATCGGCGGTCTCCGGATTCTCGTCCTTGAGATTTCGGCGGAACCATCCGAGTCTGAGACCATCATTTGTTCTGCACTGGCATCAAGAAAATGAGGAATCGGACTCTGGCACGACTGGGAATGGCGGCGTTGGTGGCCCTGGCGGGCGCCGTGCTGTCGGCCACACCGGTGGAGGCGCGGCCCGACCCGAACGACGAGTACATCATCGTCAGCGGCGGCCCTTCGCTGATGGAATGGGAGCAATACCGCCGCGAGGCGCATCGCCACGACAAGTGGTGGGGAAATTTCGTTCGCAGCGCCCGGATTCGAATCGAGCAACTGCAGAAATACTACAAGGTTCCCGTCAACATCACCTGGCTGGTGTATCGCCCCGGCTACGAGAGTCGCGCCGACGAGGACGGTGAGCCGCTCCTCAGCTACGTGGAAAGCGTGCGCGACAAGTACAAGGTCCGCCTCGTCTACTTCAACAGTGGCGACGACATCATCCATTACCTGAACGAGGGCCAGAACCGCCGGAAACTGAAGGTCGGCGGCTTCGAGTATTTCGGCCACTCCAACAAGTACTGCTGGACCTTCGACTACTCGAATCACATTCTCGGAGCCTCCAAGGCCTTCCTCCACGAGCGTGATCTCCGGAACATCAGGCGCGGCGTCTTCGCCCGCGACGCCTACGCCCAGAGCTGGGGCTGCCACTCGGGGGAGAGTTTCACCGGAGCCTTCAAGAAGGCGACCGGGGTGACCATGAAGGGTGCGATCGGAAAGACCGACTACTCGGAAATCTACCGCGGCATCCTTCCCTTCCTCTCCTCGCCGGGAGGCAAGTGGACCAGCTGAACCGGTCCTTCCTTTTTTTCGAAATTACTTTCCTACCCATGCAATTCGACGAACTCCATCGACTCTACCACCTGCCTCTGTTCGAACTTCTCAAGCAGGCTCGCGCCGTGCACGAGGCCCACTGGCCGGAGAACGAGGTCCAGCTCTGCACCCTGCTCAGCATCAAGACCGGTGGCTGTTCCGAGGACTGCTCCTACTGCGCGCAGTCGGCCCGCTACGACACACCGGTCGATAACGAACGCCTCATGGCCTGCGGCGACGTCATGGAACGCGCCCGGGCGGCCAAGGCGAACGGCTCCACCCGCTTCTGCATGGGGGCGGCCTGGAAGGGCGTCCGCGACGGGACGAAAAAGTTCGACGAGGTCCTCGACATCGTCCGCAACGTCAGCGAGTTGGGCATGGAGGTCTGCGTGACCCTCGGCGAACTCGGACCCGAGGAAGCGCGCAAGCTGCGCGACGCCGGCGTCACCGCCTACAACCACAACATCGACACCTCGCCGGAACACTACGCGAACATCGTCACCACCCACACCTTCGACGACCGGTTGAACACGATCCGCCACGTGCAGGGAGCCGGCATGTCGGTCTGCTGCGGCGGCATTCTCGGTCTCGGCGAAACCGTCGACGACCGCCTCAAGATGCTCGAGGTGCTCGCCAATCTCGATCCCCAGCCCGAGAGCGTGCCCATCAACAACCTGGTGCCCATTCCCGGCACCCCGATGGGCGACAACAAGCCGGTGGACACCTTCGCCATCGTTCGCATGATCGCGGTGACCCGCATTGCCATTCCCGGCGCCAAGGTCCGCCTCTCCGCCGGCCGGGCCCAGTTGAGCGAGGAGGCCCAGACGCTGTGTTTCTTCGCCGGAGCCAACTCGATTTTCTACGGCGACAAGCTGTTGACCACCCAGAATCCGCAGGCGCAGGCCGACCTCGCCCTGCTGCAGAAGCTCGGGATGAAGCCGCAGACGCCCTTCACCGACGTGCCCGCGCCGGCCTCGAAGGAAGACGCGAGCGAACTGGTCGAAGCCTGAGTCCGGTATCAGTTCCCGGCATCGGAAACCGCCGAAGTCCGCACCAGGCTGACCGAGTGGCGGGCCTGGAGTTCGCGGACCCAGCTGTCGGCTTTCTCCCTGGCCAGTCGCTCGGACTCCTCGTAGTGATTCTCCCCGCGAACGCGGTGGGCGAACTGTTCACTGACGAGGACGCCGTCGCGATCGATCAGGTTCCAGGCGTTCACCTCGCTGAGCTGCATCGCCGGCGCGTGAATGACGAAGACCACGCTGGCGGAGTTCCCCGGCCCCGCAGCCGTGGAGATCACCTTGCCACCCTGCCGGGCGGCCTGCTCGGAGAGCAGTGACGCGTAGCGATCCGGCGGGACGAAACGCCGGTGTTCCCGCTTGGCGAACAGAGTCGACCAGTTGTCGGCGGTCTCTCCCGGGGGCACGTACTCTTCCACCCGAACGCTCTGGTTTTCCTCTTCCGTAGCCAGTCTCAGGACACGCCCGTCCATCGTCACGGTGCGAGCCTGCCCGATGGTCACCGGCGGAGGAACGGGTTGCGACTCCGGCTCTGGATCCGGCTGCGATTCCGCCGTTTCCGGCTCGGCGACGATTTCCTCATCATTCTCGGATGCGGCTTCCGTGGCCCCGGTGGCGACGGGATTGTACCCCGAACGATCCAACGCGGCCCGGATGCGCTCGTCCTCCGGGAGGCGCTTGGCGGCGGAAAGGTAGAACTTGGCGGCCCGCTCCTGGTCCTTGCGCGCATAGAAGGCGATTTCTCCGAGGAGGAAGAATCCCTGTCCCGCGAGCGCCTGCCGGCCCGGCAAGCCTTCGGCGAGCTTCACCGCGGTGGCGAGTTGACGTTCGCTTTCCTCCAACGACTTGGCGGCGTCCTCGGCCTTTCCCGCCTCCATCTGGGCCTGGCCACGCTGCATGAGGAGACTGCCGTAGTTGAGCAGACGTTGCGGATTGGTCGGATCGGATTCGATCGACTCCTCGATCAGGCGAGCCCCGGCTTCCAGGTTGCCCGCCCGCCAGAGGGCGATTCCCTTGTTTTCCAGGCGATTCGCGGCAACGACGGGATCTTTTTCCTCCGCCTCCACCGCCGGACCGAGCCCGATCACGAGCGCGAGAGCAACCGCGTTCCAACCGTGCGAACGAGCGCTCCGACCGCGCCCGAAAAGAAGAGACAAGAGTTCCGATTCCATAACTCGATTATGAAAATTATAATTTCCATAATCGAGAGTCAAACCTTTCCTCGCAAAATTTGCGGATTCCGGGCGGAACTCGGGTGCTCTTCTCCGACGTCGTTCAATCGCGGGGGCGGAACGCGGAGACCTGCGCCAGTTCTTCCCACAAGCCGCGTTCCTTGTCGGAGAGCGTCTCCGGAACGCGGACGCGCACGTTGATGTAGAGATCGCCGAAACGATCCGCGTGCTCGGGCAGCCCCTTTCCACGAACGCGCAGCTGGGTGCCCGGTTGCGTGCCTTGGGGAATCTTGAGATTCACCGCTCCGTGGAGCGTTTTCACCGGCACACTCGAACCGAGAGCCGCCTCCCAGGGAGCCAACTCCAGTTCCATGTGCAGGTCGGCTCCCTTGACCTCGAAGATCGGGTGTCGTTCCAGTCGAACGCGCAGGAAAAGATCGCCGGGATCGCCGCCGTTGATGCCCTCCTCCCCGAGACCCGCGCAACGAATCAACTGCCCCTCTCCGATGCCCTTGGGGACATGGACCTTGATCTTCATCTCCTTCACCTCCCCATTCGGCATCTGCTTGCGCAGGCGCAACTGCCGCTCGGCACCGGACATGACCTCCTCGAGCGTCACCAGCAAGTCGGTCTCGATGTCGCTGCCACGGCTGGGGAAATCGCTCCGCTTCTGCTCCCGGTGAAATCCGCGGAAGGCGCCGAAGGGATCTCCGGCGGTGCGGGCACCGAAGAGACTCTCGAAGAAATCGCTGAAGCCGGTGCTTCCGCCGAAGTGGTATTCATACTGGACGCCTCCCCCGGCTCCGTTGAAAGCGGTGTTGAAACCCGGCCCCTGGTCGCCACCCGGTGGCGGAGCAAAATCGCTGCCGTGCTCCCACCCCGGCCCCAGGGCATCGTAGGTCTCCCGCTTCTGGGGATCACTGAGCACTTCGTAGGCCTCGTTCAATTCCTTGAACTTGTCCTCGGCGGTCTCCTTGTCCTCCGCCACGTCCGGATGGTACTTGCGCGCCAGTTTCCGGAACGACTTCCGGATTTCATCTTGGCTGGCATCGCGCTCGACGCCCAGCACCTCGTAATAATCGCGAAACTTTACCGCCATGGTTCCTGGAGAACTCGATTCCTCCGGGGAGGAGTCTACTGGATCAGCGGACGCTTTTCACTCGCTTTTCCCGATCATTTTCATTTCCGAAAAATCTGTTTTGATTTCTTAATTATTTGATTTATTATAATTTTCATATCTTTCATCAGATGGCCGAACCGATTCCCATTCGCATTCGTCCCCGCCAGAAGTCCCCGGGTTCCACCCGGTTATCCGGGGAAAGTCTCGCGGGAGACCGTCGATCCGACGTTCCTTCCGACGACCCGCATTCGCTGCCCGCTCCCTTGTCTCCCCGCCTCCTTGGGCAACTGGCCTCGCTTTCTTCCCGTCGCCAGATGCCGGCGGCGCTGGAGGTCTTGCAGAAAACCCACGGTGGCTGGGGATGGACCCTCTATCGGGTCGAGGATCCCGTGGCGCTCTCCTCCCGAGCGCCCGAAGAAGCCGCGGAATCGGCGCCCCAACCCGTCCTAGGCGTGGAGACCGTCCTCGCCAGCCGCGATCTCGAGCAGCGCTACCATCACGCCGCCGCGGAGCTGGTGCACCTCGCCACCGAGAAAGCCGCCCAGGCCGCGGTGGCCTCCGGGGATTCCGGTTCCTTCGAGTCCGAACTCGCCGGCCAACGCTGCCGCGTCCAGACGCTGCCCCTCTTCGAGGGCGATCAGCCGATCGCCTGTCTCTGCCGCGTCCACAGTCCCGAGCAACGCGGGGAATCCTCCGCTCTTGGCGGACTCCAGGTCGCCGGCCTGCTTCGCCTGCTCGGAAACGCCCGCGAGGAGGAACAGCGCGTTCGTTCCCGCTTCGGCAAGGTCGCAGCCTTCGTGGAAATGCTCGCCTCGTCCGAGGGCGGCACCGACTTCGCCGAATGCGCCCGCCGCCTCGCCAATCACCTTCGCGAAGTGCTCGAATGCGACACCGTGGCGCTGGCCATTCGCCATTTCGGCCGCACCAAGCTGGCGGGTGTCTCTGGAGAAACCGGCCCCAGCGAAAGTCACTCACCCGGACGCCGGGCCCTGCTCGCCCACCTCACCGAGGCCATCCACCGGCGCCAGCCTCTGCTCTCCCGCCGCGAGGGCGGTGCCGAGGCCGCCACGCTGGCCGAGTGGTTCGATCCCGCGCTCTCCTACTGCCTGCCGATCATCGACGCCGAGGGGAATCTCCGCGGTAGTTGGCTCTTCCTCTGGAACGACGAGCCCGCCGACTTCGAGGAAAAGGAAGCCCTCATCAAGGCCGCCTCGCCCGAGGTCGCCCCGCTCCTCGCCCTGCTTCACAAGGCCAAGCCCGGCGCCGCCG
>JAUIGT010000195.1 GCA_030432615.1 Verrucomicrobiia bacterium | reverse complement strand
TGCTGACATACATATGTTATAAAATGATGTAAAACACAAAGATAGCGATGTGGGTGCGCTTGCAAAAATATGTGCAAACTCATGCAAGATCCTGACTGTAGCTGTCGGAAGCTTCACGCAAGAGACCGCAAAATCGCGCATTCAGGGGCGTGGAAAAACGCAAAACACCCCCGCAAGATGCACCCGCGGAGGCGAAGATGTGGGTGGCCACCAATTTCCAGTATGCCTGGCTTTTCCTCCTGGTCATCGCGCCGCTTTCAATGCTCGCCATCGCGCTCGGCACGCGGCTCAATGCCACCGCCGCCTACGTGCTGACCGGTGTCATCGCCATCTACGGCCTCTTCGGAGTGGGCTACCTCGATTTTTTCCTCTCCCAGAGCGGGCAGCCGATCCTCAACTTCCTCTACGTCATCTCGCCGCACTATCACCTGGCCGACCTGACGAACCGCCTGGTCTTCAAGCTCGGAGCCCTCGACGGCGCCTCGTTCATGAAGAGCACGGTGTATCTCGCCGGGGTGGGCATGCTGCTCGTCGGCCTGGCCTGCAGCCTTTACCGGGAGAAGAAATGAACAATCGCTGCGTCATCCTCGCCATGTTCGGCTTCGGCTTTCAACTGCTGATCGCCGGACTAGCCCTCCTGATCACGGAAAAGGACGGGCTGAAATACCACCGGAACCCCTTTGCGATTCAGCAGAGCGGTTATGGGAAAACGCTCGCCCGCCTCTCGCAGGACACGGTCAACGTGGTCTGGCACCTGGGAATCGAGCAGGTGAACCCGGTCGGCCACGATCATTCCCACTGCGATCACGATCACGGTCACTGCGATCACGAGCACTCCAGCGAGGCCGAGAAGGAAATCGCCGCCGAGTTTGCCAAGTTGGGGAAGAAGGACGGCGAAGAAGCGTCCCATCATGACCACGAAGGCGGGCATGGAGACCATGTTCCGGCCGAGCTAACGGAGGCCGAGCGCCAGGAATTGGTGGAAGCGGGGATCGATCCCGAGGCGGTCGACTGTCGCGGCTGTGCCGAGACCCTGCTGGATTCCATCCGCAAGGGGCAGACGGTGGCCATGGAAGACCTGCCCGCGATCCATGCCTTCCACGAATTGGCCGACAGCGGTGCCGGGGAGCATGACCACGATTATGCCCACGCGCATGGAGATCACGAACATGATCATGAGCACCTGGCGGAAGCCGGGGCGGGGGAGAGCGGTTTCGATGACGGGCTGCTGGCCCACGCCAAGGATTGGCTCCAGGACCTGACGGCCGCCAGCTACGAGCGGACCAGCCCGTTCGCGGTCTCGGAGGCGCACCAGAAGGCGATCGCCGCCGACATCGAGAAAATGCTGCTTCGAGCCTACAAGATGGATCCGACCGATTTCGGGGTCTACAACGGCTACTTTCTGTTCCTCACCGTCCACGAATTCCGCGCCACACCAGTCTCCCGCGAGCATGCCAAGATGGTCTCGCGAATGACGATGATGGAGGCGGAGAAGGAGGAAGTGGATCCGCAGCCCTGGCAGACGGCGAGCATGGCATTGCTCAACCTGTTCTTCCTCGAGCAGCAGGACTACGAGGAGAAGGGCGAAACCCCTCCCGTGGCCATGCTGGAGGAGTTCAAGCAGCGCATGGACTACTACCAGCATCGCTTTCGCCTGGCGCGGGAACGGGCCAAGGCCGAGGGGCGTTGGGACCTGATCTCCGAGGCCCGCCGCGACGCCATGGAGGAGCGGGAACGATTTGCCCTGATTGCCGGACAGCAGTTCGACGTCATGATCGCCCGGGCGGAGTCGCCTGAAGATCACGACACTCGGCCCGGAGGCGCCTCCGAGGGGCCGGCCGTAAAACTCGGTAACAATAGCGAGGCCGACAACCCTTCCGACGGGTCGGACCTGTGATCTTCGACCGCCGCGAGTTTTTCCGCTAGCAGGGGATCCCCCCAAACCCGACCCCTGGACACCTTCGATCCCTGAAAAGAAAGAAAAATTAGATTTTTTTCAAAAAATTATAATTTTCATATTTACAGGGTTTGTAATACAGTTTAGGTTTTATCAACATCAGATTTCCCCCTTCACGATGAGCGAGTTTGCATACGGACAACAGGTGCTGAATGAGGTTTTTGCCCAGGCGGGCGAGAACTCCATTTCAGACATTCAGATCCGCAGCAACCGGATGGTCTACGTCCACACCAAGCAGGGCCTGCAGATCATCTACACCCTCGGCGAGCTGCCGAACCAGGTGGTGCTCAACGTGGCCGAGCTGCTCTACTCCCGGCAGGAAAGCGATGCCGCCAAGAGCGTCGAAGCTCGCCTCCAGGAGGAGCTGCCGCTCCAGGAACGGCTCGCGGAATACAAGGTGGTCGATTTCTCCTGTGAAGGTTTCCCGCTGGGCAACGGCCAGATCAGCGGCCGGATGCGTGTCCAGGTGCACCTGAGTTCCTCGGGGATCGGGATCACCGCCCGTATCCTCAGTGACGACATCGCCGAACTGGAGGTGCTGGGCCTCTCGAATGACACGACCCGGGCGATGAAGAATTTCGTGAAGCGTCGGCAAGGGTTCGCGCTGGTTACCGGCCAGACCGGTTCCGGTAAATCGACCACCTTGGCCGCGCTGATCGATTGGCTGCGCCGCACCTATCCCAAGCACATCGTGACGGTGGAGGATCCCATCGAGTATCGCTACCCGCACGACATGGCGGACCCCGCCGATTCGACCCGACGTGTCCCGGCGCCCGGGTTCGTGACCCAGCAGGAGGTGGGCAAACACGTGAACAGCTACAAGCAGGGGCTCAAGGACGCCCTGCGCAAGGCGCCCCACATGATCCTGATCGGGGAAATTCGTGACCGCGAGACCATGGACACCGCCATCGAGGCGGCGCAGACGGGGCACTTCGTGATCTCCACCCTCCACACCAACGGGGCGGTGAAGACCCTCAGCCGTATCCTGGAAATGTTTCCCCACGAGCAGCACCAGGCCCTGCTGGGGCGGCTCTCCGAGATCATGTGCTTCATCCTTTCCCAGGGACTCATTCCCACGGGGAGCGGGCGTGTGCTCAACTACGAATTTCTCCAGAACAGCGACTCCTCGGTCCGTTCGGCCATTTCCTCCTACAATGGCGCGGCCAAGTCGCTCGAGGATGCCATCCGACACAGCGGAAACGTGGCCTGGGACTCGAACCTCGAGAACCTGATGCGCCAGGGCAAGATCGATTTCGAAGCTTTTCAGATGAACCGCATGAACGAGGACGACGCAGACTCCCGTCTGTTCATTCCTCAACATGGGGCCGCCTGAAACCAAGACGCGGGAGGAAAAGCCCCGCTCCAAATAAACAACAACAACCGATACAACAAGCAATGAAACTGAAGCTCAACAAAAAGGGTCAGGCTGGTCTGACGCTCATCGAAGTCACCCTCGTGATCGCCGTTCTTCTCGGCCTCATCAGCGTGCTCTTCATCGGTGTCGCCGCCTACAAGAAGGGTTCCGACCGTGCGAAGTGCATCCTGAACATCTCCACTGTTCAGAAGGCCGTTCGTTCCTACCAGAACCTCTACGAACTGGCCATCGGTGACACGCTTGCGAGCACCGACATCGCCGGTTCCGGCAAGATGATCGAGTCGACCCCGGCTTGCCCGTCCAGCGGTACCTACACCTTCGGCACCGCCGTTCCGGCCGCCGGCACGGCTTACCTGACCTGCTCGCTGGCCACCTCGGACGATCACGTCCCGAGCACCACCGCGGGCTGGTGATCACTGCTGGGAGACTCTTCTCGGAGAGTTTCCCGACAGTTCACACTGTCTGACACTCAAAGAGCCGTTCCCCGCCTTCGGGCGGGGACGGTCTCCCCTCCGGGGGAGAGGCGGAGGCAGAACCGCCATTCTCACCCGAGTATCCCTCGGGACTTTTTTTTGCCACCCCGAAGGACGCGCTTTCCAGATCTAACCTCAACCGTTTCGCACTCCTCATGATTCAGGTAAGACATCCGTCCGTTTTGAATCCCTGGCAGATCTACCGCCAGTCGAAGCTTCTGCTCAAGCACACGAGTCGCGCCAACAACGGCGACTGGTATCTCCCGGCGTTGGAACTCGATCGCCAATGGCACATCTGGATCGATGGCGGCAGCATCGTCAGCTCCGTGTTCGACAAGCGGAGTGGCCAGTGGTTCGAGGGACCTCGCGCCATTCTACCCCGTGATACCGGCGCTGGCGCCCATACGCGCACCGGGGCCATGGACACAGAGGCGATCAAGGACCTCAACGAGAGCCTCGATCAAGCCCAACTCGACGCCATTTTCGCCCATTTCGAGGAAGACGATCTGCGCAGCCTCCACGAATCGCTCAGTCGTCTGGTGCGGGGCAAGGACTACGGGGGCAAGGTCAAGTCGCTCGGAGTCGTCATCCACGTGGCCGACGAATTCGCGCTGATGGACCTGGCTCCGGAGTACTCCAGCGATGAGGATTTCGAGGGCAGTCGCGAGCTCCTGCAACTGGATCCCGCCGAGGTGCTCGGAGATTCCTCCCTCGACGTCAAGGGAAACGCCTGGCGCCTGCTGCCCTACTGGGGGATCGACGAGGGCGAAAGACGTTCCGTGGCTGTCCAGGTCAGTCGCCATTTTCAGCCGCTCTTCTTTGAACTGGAGCGCTATTCGGAATCGCGGAACGTTCCCGTGATCACCGCCCTGGTCTCGGCGCCGCTGGAAGCGCTGCGCCTGGCTCCGCTCATGCTCGAGGCGGAGGACCTTACGAATTCCGGGAACATCATGGTGTTTCAGTATCGCAAGTTCAGCGCGCTCTCGGTGCTGAACGAATCGGGTGAATTGGTTCTCATGCGGGCTCTTCAGCATCGTCCCGGGCAGGACTATCCCTCCGGTCTCGGCGAAACGCTCGTCAACACCGCGGCGTCGGTGGGCCTCTCCGATCCGCTGGTCACGATCGCCAACATGAGCGGCCTGAATCAGGATGCCCTGGTGTCCGAATTGTCTTCTTTCTTCGCAAGTCGTCCCCCGATGAACATCGGCCTGGTGACGCCCAGCGAAGTGCCCGGACTGGGCACGGACCTGGCCGGGGGGCGGGTGGAAATGACTCTGGGTGATTCGGCGCGTCTCGAGAAACTCCAGGCCAACGCCGTTTACACGGGCGCCGAGACCTTCAAGGAACTCGAGCGCGATTGGGCGCGCCAGAATTTCTACGGCCGGTCCAAGGAGGAGATGGAGGTGTATCCCACCCAGAAGGATCTCAAGATGCTGCGGTTTTTCGGCTACGCCAAGTTTCTGGTGTTGGCCGCGGTGCTCGGCGTGATTGGTTGGACCAGTTTCGACTACATCAAGGCGGCGACCACGGAGGCGTGGCGTGTGTCCCAGGACCAGGCTCAGACCGCCTCGGTGACGCTGCAGAAGCTGCTGAAAGACCGGGAACGGGTGAACTATTGGGAGAATGTCATGGCGCGCAGGTCCGAAGGGTGGCTGGTCATGGAGGTGCTGTTGCAGCTCTTCGAGCCGGACTCCGGCCTGATCGTCTCCGAGTGTACTTACAGCCTGGAGGGCGAGCGCGATTCGGACAAATCGAAGACTCTCGCGTTCAATCGCACCTGGAAGATCAAAGGCTACGCCCGCTCGGAGGGAACCGAAGCGCTGTCCCGCCTCAGCAGCAACACCTACCTCAAGAAGCGTTTCGAGGAGTTGGCGGCGGAATTCGCGGCCGAGTCGCTCAGGCTCGATACCGACACCCGGACGCTTGATGTCTCCATGCAGCAGCGACAGAGCCAGATGCCGCCGTCGGAACGGTTCCCGGCGTCCATCGCCCGCCATTATCGCAACTCCTTCGAAATCACCATCAACCAGGAGTTTTCCGAACAGGACGATCTCGCCCTGACCATGAAACCGCCGGCGATTGCCGCAAACGAACAGAAGTAAGACGATGAGCAAGCACACGCAACCCATCCTCCTCTTCGGACTGATTCTGCCCGGAGTTGTCGTTCTCCTGCTGCTGGGGGGCGTCTTCGCCGGTCGCGGCAAGCTCCTCGTGAAGAAGGAGACGAAGGAAGAGCTGTTCGAGAGCTTCAAGGAGGCCTCCGAGAAACTCTCCACCATCGAGGAAGAGCTTTCGATCGAAGGCCGGCGCGACCAGATGGAATACTGGGACGCCCAGCTGAAAAAGGAGTTCGTCCAGAGTCTTTCGCAGAATCTCAACGAGATCACGGAACAGTTCACCGAAGACCAGTTGATCCGCACCGAGCTGAGCCGGCCCACCTCTCGGAGTCCGCTCGCTTCATCGACGGAGAATCCGCACTCGCGCTTCAAGCTGTCGTTCGAGGGAGGATTCGGTCCCATGCAGTCGGCCTTGGCCGAACTGGAGATGCGAATGCCGCAGTTGGTTTTGGAAAGCCTGGACATCCAGCCAGTGGTCGATTCGGGCGGAAGCCGTTCCAAGCTGCGGTTCGATGCCACCTACCTGGCCTGGCACGACATCTCTGATGTCGAAGCTCCCTGATTTCACCCGGTTCGCGAGACCCCCTTCACCTTCAAACCACGAAAACGCATGAATCCGAAACCGAGCAATCTCGTCCTCGTGTGCCTGGCGGCCGCTTCCTTTCAGGTTGCAGCTGTTCCGGCGGGCGCCCAGGAAGAACAACTCCAGATGGCGCTGGAAATGCAGGACAAGCGAATCGCGGGCCTGAATCGCCTGGCGGACAAGATCAAGAACTTCGGGTTTCTCTCCCGAAGCAAGGAGGTGGTCACCAAGCTCGACGATCGCGAACGCAAGCAGGATCCGTTCGGGATGGCCATGGATCCCGAGGAGGAGCTTCCGGAGGTTGTCGCGGAGGAGATCATCGATGAAACGGGGATGGAGGAGGCTCCGGGTACCACGCTGCAGGAGGCGTTGAGCAAGTTCCACGTCACCGGGATTTTTCCGAAGACCAAGGAAGTGATGGTGGGAGCCCAGAATCTCGGGGTGGGGGACACCGTGGTCATCGACTACAAGGGCGTGACCTTCAATCTGAACATCGAGGACGTGACCCAGAACGAGATTTCGGTGAAAGACCTCGATACGGGAGAGATCGCCAGCGTGAACCTCGGTTTCAACAATGCACTTCCCCCCGGAATGTCTCGTCGTCAGCCCGAAGTGACCGAAGAAGACGCGTCACGAAAATCGGCAACGATCGTGCCGATGTCCGAGCGAGTCGTAAAGGTCGAGTAATTTTGGAAATTTTTTCTATTAAGAGACTTGTAGTTTCTTTTTATTATGGTAATTATATTTGTTACTGTTATTATGGTCTTTCACTGAGCCGAGCCGCTCCCCCTTATCATGAAAATTCAAGCCATTGCCACCGTGATCACCGCTTCGGCGGTCTCCTTCTTCCAGGCAACCAAGCCGGAGAATTCAGACCCTGCTTCCGGGGTTTCACCTGAAGCTGCCGAGGTTTCCATGATCTCGAATGACAGTTGGGAGCTCATCTCCGAGCCTGGAAATCGAGCCACCGTTTTTCAAAGCACCGAGAGCTCCGGAGTCTTCGACCCGTTGGCCATCGATGAGGAAGGCGGCTTTGCTGCGGGCGGAGTCGTCGAATTGGTGGAAACCGAGGGCACCGACGGGGAGGTCACCGACCTCGACGATCCCGAGATCATGGTGATCGATACGGTAGCCCCGCGCCAGGTCGGCGCGACCGACAGTGTCAACGAAGTCGTCGTTGCCGATGGGGAGAATGAGGCCGCCTCGGTGAGCGGAAGCGAGGCAGAGAAGATGATCGAGGCTCTGGAAGAAAAGGCCGAGGAAATTGCCTTGGCGGAGGATGCGGCGGCCCAGGCTGTCGATGAGGGTGAGATGATCGCCGAGACCGGTGGTGTGGAACAGAACGTTCCTGTCGAGATGGAGGAGGGGACCCCGCGAATCTCCGTGGCTCCGACCGACCTTGCCTCCTCCGCCGTCGAAGAATATGAGGAGACGGGCGAGGGTTTTGCCGATCGCTTGGTGAATCAGGTTTCCGAGGTGGTGGGTAGCGAAGGGGAAGGGCAGACGGCGGAATCGACGGAACCGACAATGGGAGCCGAGGATGAAGGCGGATTCTGGCTGCGTTCTGCACGACTCAACGATGTCTTTCAATACCTCGCCCGCCTCGCGCACAAGCAGTACTTTCACAACGCTGATCTCGATGCGGCCAATTATGTAGTGACCGGACACCTCAGTGAAGGCCAGCCGCTCGAACAGATGGAAGAACTGGGCCTCATGTATGGCATCACCATTCACGAGAAGGGGAACACGGTTTACGCGATGACCGACGCCCAACTCGCCCAGTTGCCGACCAAGCCCTTCTACTACCAGCTGAAATATCTCCGCGCCTTGGATATCGACCAGATCCGCGGGATTCTCCAGCCGATGATGACGCCAGGGTCGGGGACGGTCGATTTCGAACCCAAGACCAACACGCTCATCTTCATCGACAATGAGCAGCGGATCGAGAATATCAAGGAGGTCCTGGGTGAGCTCGATCGGCCGAAGAAGCAGATCGCCATCGAGACCCGAATCCTCCGGGTCAAGAGCGGTTCCCGGAATCGGATCGGCGTGGACTGGGAATCCGTGCTCGGGGACGGGCTCACGGTCAACGGTGTCACCGCGCTCAACACACTCTTCAACCTGCCGGACTCCGACATGGTCGAGCAGGTCATCACCACTACCTTGACCGGGACCTCCACCAGTCCGTTCACGGTCACCAATGTGGGAGAAAGAAACGAGGAGACTGTTTTCGGAAACATCACGGGAACCAATGACTTCGAGTACTCCGATGAAAAGACCCGGACCATCAACTCCACCGAGTCCCAGTTGGTTCTCAGTCCCCTGCAACTCCAAGCCACCATTCGGGCACTGAACACGGGCGGACTCGCCCAGCAGGAGTCGAGCCCGACCTTGATCACCGAGGACAACGAGGCCGGGGTCATCTCGATCATCGACCGTATCCCGATCATCATCGCCACCGTCAGCGAGACGACCGCCGGTCAGAACATCACGGAAGAGGTGCGCTACAGCATCGATGACAACGATCCGACCATGGCCGATGATCCCGCCTCCACCCGCGAGGTCGGGGTGACGGTGTCGGTGACCCCGACCATCCTCCCCGACAACACCATCCGGATGGCGCTCCGTCCCCGCTCCGCCCAGATCGTGGAATTCATTCAGGGCCGCTCCGGCAACGCCTATCCGCGGGTGAACGAATCGACCGTCGATACCATCGCTCGAGTTCCCAATGGATACTCGTTGCTCATTGGTGGCTTCTATGAGGAACAGGAGTCCGACAGTACTCAGAAGGTGCCCCTGCTCGGTGACGTGCCCGGGTTGAATTTCATGTTCAAGTCGCACGACCGGGTCAAGGAACACACGAGCCTCGTCTTCGTGGTGACGCCGAAACTCTACGAACCCGCGATCCTGAATGAAGCCGATCTGGTCAACCGGGAGATCCATCGCAGTCATGTGCTGCCCAACGATCATGCCTGGCCGGATCGCGAGAGCCCCGGCGACAACTACGAGCCGAACCTCGGCTGGACCGTGGGCAACGCCATCAACGCCTATCCGCCCACTCCGCCCTCCAGCCCGCTTCATCCGGACAACCCGGTCAATCTTCCCACCTGGGATGCTGCCGACCAGCGCGGCATTCGCCAAGGGGAAACGATGGTTGAGCCTGTTCCAGAGCAGCCGGCCCGCAAAGGACTGCTCAGCAATCTGTTCAAGAAGCGCAACCGCTGAGCGGACAAACTTCGCCAAGCAGAACGCAGACTCTTATGGCACGTCGGCAACTCATAGGTCTGGGGCAGCCCTCCGGTGATCAACAGGTTTCGAGCGGAACAGCCACGCGGGAACCGATCTACGGAGAGGTCGTCCTCGACGCCACCGAGCAGAATTCGGCGCCCGGCGTCGGACCTGCGACGGAGGAGGGCCACGGGTTGGCGGAAACGTCCTACTCGGAACGGCTTCGGGCCCAGTCCTACCGCTGCGGTGAGGTGACGATGAAGCACTTGGTGAAATCCGGCTACCTCGTCGAGTCGGAAGCCCAGGGAATTCTCCAGTCTTTCAGCTACTACATCAACGACCTGCTCAAAAGCCTGATCGGTCATGGTAGTATCATTATAATCGCGCTTACCCTGCTGTGCTTTGTGGTCTATTTCTATGACGTTAACCCCATAGAACGCCTCAGGAAAAATTCCGGCGCGGCCAGCGAAGAAGATACAACAACATCCCTGGCAGAGGAAGACAGCACCCCGGAGGTCATGGAAGAGCCGGTAGTGAAGCGTCCCTCGGTATTAGATCAGACTTATGATGAAGAAGAACCGGCACCAGTAGTGAGTGCTCCCCAGGTGGAAGAAGAAAAGCCCGTTGCACCAGTACCGCCCCCCCCTGTGCAGGAGCCAGAGCCACTTCTGGAACTTGAACTGGCTGACCCAACACCACTACTACCGGAAGAAGAGCCCGACCCTGATGATGTCAGCGAGGAGGTTCTACGAAAC
>JAUIGT010000194.1 GCA_030432615.1 Verrucomicrobiia bacterium | reverse complement strand
GCGGCGTTGCAAGTCCTTCGCCCGACCGCTCGGCAAGGTCACCGTTCCCAGCATGGCACCGGGGAAATGCTTCAGGAAATCGATGGTGAAGTCGGCGGCGGCCCGTTCCTCGGGCGTTTCCTCCTCATTGTCCCAGGCGCAGACCAGGGCCAGACCCGCCAGTTCCATGTTGTGCTCCTGGAGCGTGTCCTTCATCTTCACCGGATCGCAAAAGTCGCCCAGCCAGTACTTGCAGCAGCCGAGAGCGCTTTCAGAAATCTCGAGCACCATGGGCTCGATCCCGGTAAACCCCGCCTCGGAGGCGACCTTGATCATGTGGTCGAGTTTGTTGTCGTAGCCTTTGCCCGTTCCCTGCATGAACCAGGTGTAGACCTCGGAACCAAATTTGATTTTCGACATATCTCTTGGGTGTTTGGGTGTGGGTGATTGGTAATTCGATCAGTGCGCCTTGAGCCATTCGCGAACGCGGGGATTGAAGTCGTCCATGACCTCCCAGTGGAAGGCGTGTCCGGCCCCGTCATAGAGGTGGAGTTCGCTGTTGGGAATGCCGGCCGCGACCTCTTCCCCCATCCAGCGAGGGGTGAAGATGTCGTCTTTTCCACCGATCACCAGGCAGGGAGCCTGGATGTTGCCGAGCTGGTCAAGCACGTCGTGGTTCACGCAGGCGGCGGACTGCCCCCGCAGGCCGTGAAGAGGCTGGGGATTGGGATCGAAATCGGTCCGCCCGTCGAGCAGGCCCTGATGGGCTTCGTCGTTGTCCCAAAACGGCTTGGTGAAGATCAGGAGCTGGATCCATTCCATGAACTCCGACGGGGTGAGACGCGCCTTGCAGTCTTCCATGTGCTTGAAGACCGATTTCGCGTAGCGATCACAACGCGCCCAAGGGCACATCAGGACCGCGCTCTTTACTTTCTGCGGATGCCGCAGGCAGAGTTGCTGGGCGATGATACTGCCCATGGACACGCCCACGATGCGAGCCTGCTCGATCCCGAGGGCATCCATCAACCCGGCGTAGTCGTCGGCAAACATCTCGCTGGAATAGTCTCCCTCGGGCTTGTCGCTCAATCCGACGCCACGATTGTCGGGCATGATGCAGCGGAAATGCTGCGACCAATCATCGGCGTGAGCTTCCCAGACCGCGCCCGGCGCCGTGATTCCCATGATCATGATCACCGGGTCGCCGGAGCCGCGCTCCTCGTAGTACATCTGGATTCCGTTGGTTTCGATGTGGGGCATTTCAGAGATTTTTTGGTTTTGGTGCGTTCTTGAAGAAGGCTCCTTCTGTCTAGCTCAGAAGCCTCGCGGTTCCAAGAAAAACCTCATCCCGATTTCACGGCGTCACCCCGTCCCCTTCCGCTCCGGTGAAAACGAAAAAGGCGAACCCGTTTCCAGGTTCGCCTTTTCCAAATTCGAGCCAGTCGAAGAGACCAGCGAAAGCAAAGGTCAGAAGTTCGCGGTGGCTCCGATGTGGATACGACCGTTCTCATCGATCCCCTGGGTCTGGTGCGTGCCGACCGGGTGACCGTAGTCGAGGCGAAGGCGGAACCAGTCGCTGTAGCGCCAGCGAAGGCCCACACCGATACTCTGGAGTTCCTGCTGATTCGGCTCTCCCTCGAGACGGTTCACGTTGCTGAGAGCCGCGTGGTCGTAGAAGGCGAGGAAGCGAAGCTCGTCGGTCTCGTTCTCCCAGTCCATGATGCGACCGAGAGAAACGGGCGGGGTGTAGACTTCCGCCGAGGCAAAGAAGCCTTCGTCACCGCGAATCACGCGCTGCTCGAATCCACGGACCGAGTCATAGCCACCGGCCCCCAGTTGTTCGCTGGCCTGGAGGTTGCCATTGGAGATCTGGCCCTGGGCACGAAGGCGAGCGGACCATTCCTCGGGGAGGCGCTGCTGACGCTCCACTCCGATGTTCGCGTAGAGGTAGTCAGCCGTGGCCCCGGCACGCGCCTGCTCGAAGACCTCGTCGCTGTTCTGCGGGGTCCAGTCGCCGGGGCTGTAGTAGCCGCGTGCGTCGAAGCGGGTGATACCGGTGCGGTCGGACAGCATGATGTCGTATCCGGCCATGAACTGGAAGATTTCAGTGGTGGTGTCGAACACATCCTGCCCGCCGAACTCGAGGTTGTTGTTGCTGGACTTGTAGTCGAAGCCGAGCTGGAACTCCCGCACCTGTCCACCGGGCGCATTCAGCGGGATGCCGTAGCGAAGGCTGCCCTGGGTGTTGGTGCCGCCCGAAGTCACGAAGGTACCATCGCCGGTCGGAATGTCGGCATCCACGGTCACATACGAACCGAGGATCGTCAGCCAGTGGCGCCAGGGAAGACCGCCCTGGTAGACCAGCGAGTGCCCGACCACGTTGGAGAATTCGAAATCGGTGGTCAACTGGTAGCTCAATCCCTGGTCGGGGCCGAACATGTCACCCCAGTTGAAGCCGGCCAAGAATCGATCCTCACCCAGCACCTCGGTCCCCGAGTTCTCGTAACCGATGTAATACCAGAACGGATTGGCATCGACCACGCGAAGGATGATGTCCGTCTCCCCGAATTCGTAACCAGGAGCGTAGATCAGGTCCACTTTCCGGTAGGGACTCTTGTTGAGCCAGTTGAGGTCCTGCTGAATCTGGCGGGAACGAATCTCGTCGCCCTTCTTGATCGACATCTGGCGGCGGAGGTATTCCTCGTATTCGGCGTCGACACCTTCCACGCGAATCCGGCTCAGCTCACCCTCGATGACCACGAGTTGGACCACTCCGGGCGTGATGTCCTGCTCGGGGAGCAGGACGTCAACGACCGGACGACCGGAGTCGCGATAGGCCCGGATGACATCGCGCACCATCATGTCCAGGGAGGCCAGCGAAACCGGAGTGCCGATGTAGGCGTTCAGGGTGTCACCCACCTTGGGCGGAAAATCGTCGAAGTCGTGCCAGATGCCCTCGATGCCGGCCCAGCCTTCGGCTCGAACGTCACCGGGTCGCGGGACGATAACCACGCCGCGGAGGTAATCGACCAACACTTCCTCGCTCAGCCCACTGCCGACCTGCGGGTTCAGGTAGAATTGCCCGTCGGTGTTCACCTTCAACGGCCCCTGACCAATCCCGGCTTCCAGGTTTTGCTGGGTCTCGAACACCTGCGCCTGGGTGTCCGGCGGCAGGGCATCGACAAGGAATTCGGTGCCATCGGCCGTCATCACGGTTTGTTGGGCGGTGACGCTCAAAGGCGACACGGCTGCCACGGCTGCGGCCATCAGGGCTGTTTTGAATGCGACTCTCATTGCTGAGTGGGATTGAAAATCTGATCGGTGGATCCGACGAAACCACCCGATTAACACAGAGTTCTGTAGTTGAAAAAGTCTTTTTTTCGAAAAATTCGTTCTTCCATCAGAAGCAAATCGGGTGCCCGGGTCAAGAACCATTTCACTTTTCCAAGATACCGTCAGCCTCGGCGCCCGCCGGTGAACCGGGTTTCGGGACCGCAAACAGGGACATCCGGGTGAAATCTTCCGGTACTTCGAACCATCCCGACTCGACCGGTTTCCCGTCCATCGCCATCACTTCGAGGCGAAACGGTTCCTCTCCTTCCGCCGCGCCTTCGCCTTCCCCGTTTTTCTCGATGAGTCTCTCGTCCTGCCGAATTTCCAGCAGGAGGCGTCCATCCGGGGCGACCAGCCCCACCTGACCGAACTGGGCGCGCAATTCGCTCGGCATCCCGCGACTGATCTCATCGAAGAACGCCTGGACGCTCATCAGGGCGGCGTGATCCGATTCGGAGATCCCGTATTTCGCCCAGTCCCCCAGCAGCGCGGTTCCCCAAGGCTGCTCTTCGCGGAAGACCCGGGCCCGTTCCGCGGGTTCGCCGAAGCGATCAACGAGATCACCGGTGCCTTCGAAGCGAAGCTGGGCGGGCATCACCGACCCTCGCGGCTCGGTGGTCAGGTGGAGAAAATCCATCACGCCCCGTAGTTTTTCACGCTCGTCCTTGGGCAACTCATCCAGTCGCTTTTCCAGGTCCGCCAGGTATTGCCGTCGGGTCTCCACCATGGAAACGACGAGTTTCTCCAGGGCCTCGCGGCTCAGGCCGGTCACCTCTTTCCTCGCGTGATCGACCACCACCGCGGAGTTGTCGGCACCGTCGAAGACCAGCACCCGCTTGTCGAAGGCATTGACCACAGCCACCCTCCCCTCCTTCACGTGCACCTGGTGACTCGGGCCGCCCCCGTCGGGGTGACCGAGCACGAGCGTCAGGTCCGCGCGGGCCGGCAGGGCAAAGGCGAAAACCGCGGAAACAATGGCGATAGCGAGTAAGGAGCGAGCAGGGTCTTCGAAATCCATAGGCCGGACATCATGCCAGTTCCTCCCTACTTTGTCACGACCCGGCGGACACGAATCTTCTCCGGAAGAAGGGCGACGATTTCGCTCGGTCCGGAACCGGTTTTTGTTTCCCAACCTTTCGGCAACTGCTACGTTGGCCGCCAGCGTAACCGTTCCCAAAACCGCCCCATACCATGATCAAGGTTATCCTCGTTGTTCTCGGCGTTCTCTTCGCCCTCGTCATTTTCATGATTCTCATGAAATTCCTGGGAATCTGGGTTCGAGCCCGTGTCGCCAACGCGCCGGTCAGCATGCTGAACCTCGTCGCCATGTGGCTGCGGAAAGTGCCCCCGTCGCTCATCGTCGATACCCGCATCACCGCCGCCAAGGCCGGACTGGAATACACCACTGATCTTCTCGAGGCCCACTACCTCGCGGGAGGCAAGGTCGACCAGGTCGTCCTCGCCCTCATCGCCGCGGACAAGGCCGGCATTCCTCTCCCCTTCGATCGCGCCTGCGCCATCGACCTCGCGGTCAAGGGCACGACCAAGACCGTGCTCGAGGCGGTGCGCACCTCGATCAATCCCGCCGTCATCGATTGCCCCGGCGGCGGCGGCAAGATCGATGCCGTGGCGCGCGACGGGATCCAACTGCGCGCCCGTGCCCGGGTGACAGTGCGGACGAATCTCGATCGTTTCGTGGGCGGCGCCACCGAGGAAACCATCATCGCCCGGGTGAACGAGGGGATCGTCACCTCGATCGGCTCCGCCCAGAGCCACAAGGACGTCCTCGAGAATCCCGACCACATTTCCAAGCGCGTCCTCGAGAAGGGGCTCGACGCCAACACCGCGTTCGAGATCCTCTCCATCGATATCGCCGACATCGATGTCGGGGAAAACATCGGTGCCAACCTGCAGAAGAGCCAGGCCGAGGCCGACAAGGTCGTAGCCCAAGCCAAGGCGGAAGTCCGCCGCGCCGCCGCCGTAGCCACCGAGCAGGAAATGTCGGCCCGCACCCAGGAGATGCGCGCCAAGGTGGTCGAGGCCGAGGCCCAGATCCCCATGGCCATCGCCGAGGCCTTCCGCGGCGGCAACCTCGGGGTCATGGACTACATGCGCTACCGCAACGTCATGGCCGACACCGACATGCGCGAAAGCATCGCGGGCGAAGGTGACGACACTGGTGATCGCCAGCAGAACTGAGATCGCGGCCACCGTTTCAGGAGGGTTGGTTCGGCCGTTCAACCCTCTTGAGTCAGCTCTCGGCCACCGCCGCCCGACACCGCGATGAACAACGACAACATCCCCTGGCAGTATGTCGCGCTGATCATCATCGCGTTCATCACCTGGCTGTTCAATCGCATCCAGGAAGCCACCGCGGAGCGCCGCCGGCTCAAGGAACTGAAGCGGCGCCGAGGGGAGCAACAGGCCGCGCCGGCACACGCCGCCCCCTCCCAGACCCGGCGCTCCCCATCCCGTCCGGCCGAACAACCCGAAGACAGCGCCGAGGACATTCTCCACGACCTCTTCGAAGCCCTGGGCGGGAAACCGCGGACGCCTCCTCCGCTTCCTCGCGAGCAGGAGCCGGAGCATAGGGAACGCCCTCGTGCCCGATCGGCGATGCCCACCGCTTCCGCCTCCCCATCCCGGCGTCAGCCCGAGCCTCCCCAGCCGGTCAAGGCCCCGGAGGAGCGACTTTCGGCGGCGGAGCGTGCCGCGCTGGATCGGTTGAAGCAAGGCGCCACCCCGATGAGCGGCGATTTCGTTCCCCCGAAGACGGGCCGCCAAGGGGGATCCGCCCAGGAACTGCGCCGCCTCCTGCGTTCGCGGGGCGGTCTCCGGCAAGCCGTGGTGTTGAAGGAAATCCTCGACACGCCGCTGGCACTGCGAGACGACCCCATGGTTCGTCGCTGAACCTGACGAAGGTCGCGCTTGCCTCTTGAATTTCCCCCCGATGAGGGTAAGGCTTCGCTACGAGCCGGTGTGGCGGAATGGTAGACGCGCGCGATTCAAAATCGCGTTCCTTCGGGAGTGAGGGTTCGAGTCCCTCCGCCGGTATTTCTTTTCGCCCTTACTGGGAAAGAACCCGGGGTTTTCCTTTTCCTTTTCCGATTGCTCCCGTTTTCCGGGATGAGCCACGTCCCTCTCCTCATCACAGCGCTGCTGCTGCTCGGCGTCACCCTCGTGTCCGCCGTGATCTCCGCGCTGGAAACGGCCCTGCTGTCGCTCAAGGAACACCACATCGCCGTCATCGGGGAGAGTCGCCCGGACCTGACCGGCATGATGAGGGCCATCGCCCGCCAACCTCATCGCAGTCTCCACCAGGTCATCCTGCTGGGATCGGTACTGAATCTGGCCATGGCCGTCCTCGGACTGCTGTTGCTTCGAGAATTCGGCCCCCTTGTCCCCGGACGGCCCTACCTTTCCGCGATCGCCCTTTTCGGAACCGTGGTCCTGCTCGGGGAACTCATTCCCACCCTCGCCGCCCTGGCCGCCCCCGCCCAGGTGTTCGGCGCCCTGGTTTCGCCCTTCGTTCGCCTTTCTCCCGGACTGGAAAAACTCTCGGCACGCCTGGAATCGATCACCGATGGCCTGAGCGCCCGACTCCTTCCCTTCTCGTTGAACCGGAGCCGTGAGCTGACCGACGACGAGATCGAGACTCTCGTCGAGATGCGCCGGGACGATGGCGCGCTGGCCCCGACCGAGAGCGAGATCATCCAGGAGATCATTCGACTCGGCAACAAGACGGCGAAGGATTGCCTGACCCCACGGGTGGATACCCTCATGGTTCCCGACGATGCCACCAGCGAAACGGTTCGGGAAACGCTGCGCGGCGCCCCCAAGCTCTATTGGTTCGTCCCGGTCTACCAGGGCAGCCCGGATGTCGTCGTAGGGATGTTGGACGTGAAACGCTGGCTCTATCACCCGGACGCGGAGTTCAAGGAATACATCATTCCCCCGGTGTTCGTTCCCGAGACCATGAATGCCCTCGAGGCGTTCCGGGACTATCTCTCGGTGCCGCGCAGTCTCTGCGTGGTTCTCGACGAATATGGCGGGGTCGAGGGGGTGCTCTCCCATGCGGACATCGTCGAGGAGATCCTGGCCGACGCCGCGCCCACCTTCGATCGCCGGGAGGAATTCGAGATCCTTTCCCCCGGCCACCTGCGAGCCGATGGCGATGCCCGCCTCGATGACATCGGCGATGCCCTGGGGGTGGAACTCGATCACGAGGGGCTCGATACCATCGGAGGCCTGGTCTTCAACGAGCTGGGGCACGTCCCCCGTCCCGGCACCATGGTCGAGATCGATGGACTCGCCGTCACCGTGCGCCGCTGCCAGCCCCAGCGGGTGACCGCGGTGGAAATCGAGAAACTCGACATGGACGAACGGGATCGCCCCGGAGACGACTGACCCGAGACCGCGTGGACCTGCTCATCGCCATCATCGCCAGCCTGATCCTTTCCTTTCTTCTCTCGGGACTGGAAAGCGCGGTCCTGTCCCACAGTCCCGCCCGGTTGCGGCATTTCGCCAAGGAAGGCAAACGCCAGGCCCGGTGGCTGGATCGCATCATGCGGCACAAGGAACAGCTGCTCGCCAGCATCCTTCTCCTCAATGCCACGGTGAATCTGGTCGCCTTCGCCATGATCACCGTCGAGACCGTCACCCGCCTCGGTTGGTGGGGCTACCTGGCCGCCTTTGCCGTTTCCCTTCCCTTCTACCTGGTCTGGGTGGAACTCCTGCCCAAATCCATTTTCAAACGGGCGCCGATCCGGCTGATGTTTCTCTTCACGCCCGTCCTCCTGATCCTCCACTACGCCATTCGCCCGGTGATCCTGTTCCTTGCCATTCCGGGGCGGTGGCTGGGGCGTCGGCTTTACGGTAGCGATCAGGCCGTCCCCGGCGCCACCCGGGCCGAGTTCCGCGCTCTCACCGAGGTATTGGAACGCCAGGGCACGCTTTCGGCGAGAGAGACCCGGATGATCCAGGGCGTGCTCGACTTTCAGCAGGTGCATGTCGGCGACGTGATGCTACCGCTCTCCAAAGTCACCGCCGTGCCCCAGGAAATGCCGATCCAGAGTGTGCTCGCCCTGGGCCGCCAGACCGGATTCGACCAGTTCCCGGTGATGGGACCGAACGGGGATATCGTGGGCCTCGTCGATGTGGTCGAACTCCTGCGCGAGGGCGTTCGCGGCGGCACCGTGCAGCAACATCGCCACAAGCTGGTGCGCAGCGGACCGGCGGAAACCGCCATCGCCGTCATCCGGCGCCTCCGGCGCGCGGGACACCAGATCGCCGCCGTCTACAACGACCAGGGGCGCCCCATCGGCATCGTCGGTGTCGAGGACCTGATCGGGCGACTCACCCTGGGCGCCACCTGATCGTCACCAACTGATCGCTTGCCGAGAAGCGCGGGTGAAATTATGGTGCCGAAAGGCAGGAGCCTTCCACCAGGGAAACGTTCCTGAGTGTCATGGACGTTTTTTCCCCCAGCAACCCCTCGCATGCGAGACACGCCGCGCCACTTCGCGGCGTCCCGCTCGACGGCGACTCCCCTGCCGGGGAGCGCCCGTCCTTTGAATGGGAAAAAGCGGCTCGCTTCTGCCTGAACTCATCACGACGGAGTTTTGAGACAGTCTCATCCGGCCCCGGATGGCCCTTGCGCCCTGTCCTCCGACCCGGGATCCCCGCGGTCTGTCCCGAGAAACGAACATCGAACCGGACGGCTCTCGCAGCCACGGCGGTGAACGTCTCCGTCTTCCATCCCAACCCGGACTGCCTCGCCTGGGGCAGTTCCAGCAATCCTTCGATATCCTATGGAATCATCCAACCAAGGCGGCCAGAGCGGCCGCTCCTCCGGACAAGGAGGCGATCGCCCGTCGGGTGGTCGAAGTCGCAACCGCAATCGAAATCGTAACCGGAATCGCAACCGCAACCGCGGTCAGGGCGGCGCCGAAAACCGCCCTTCGAACCAGTCGAAGAGCCCGTCGGGCGGCAAGAACCGCTCTTCCCGCTCCCGCGGGGGAAATCGCCAGAACCGTTCCCGCAGCCGGGATCGGGGACCGCGCAAGCCCGTCCAACCGACCTTGGGACAACGAATCCTTTCCATTCTCACCTTCGGCCTGCTGGGAAAACCCGAAGCCGGCAGGAAGAAAAAGGGAAAGAAATCCGGTGGCGGCAAAGGCAAGCCCAGGACCGCGACCAGCCCCGTCGAGCAGGCGCTTGCCGCCGCGCCCGCGCCGACACAACCGCGACGCAAGCCTTCGCTGGTGGACGTGAACTCGACGCGCCTCTACGTCGGTAATCTCGACTACCAGGCCCAGGAACAGGATCTCGAGGAGCTGTTCCGCGGTGTCGGCACCGTCAACAGCGCGGAAATCGTCACCAACCCGCGAACGCAGCAATCCAAAGGCTTCGCTTTCGTGGAAATGGGACACATCGACGAGGCGCGCCGCGCCGTTTCGATCCTCCACGACCAGGATTTCATGGGCCGCAAGCTGCTCGTGACCGGAGCCAAGAACGACGGTCCCGCCGAGGAAAACAGCGACGACTCGTCGGAATCCGACTCCGACAGTGCTGCCGCCTGAGTCGGCGCGTCGGTCCGCACTCGAATTCTTCCGGAAAGGGGCGGCGGCGACGCCGTCCCTTTCTTGTGTCCGCCGCTTTCTCGCGGTATCGGGGGGCAGGCATCCCTTTTTCATTTCCCGTGTGAGTGACACCACCCCCGCCCCGGTATCGACCGATGCAGCCTTCTTCCTCGCCGGACCGACCGGTTGTGGGAAAAGCGCGGTCGCGCTCGCCCTCGCGGAACGACTCGGCCCGAGGGCGGTGATCGTCAATGCCGATGCCTTCCAGCTCTACCGCGGCTACGAGATCCTCAGCGCCGCGCCCACGTCCGAGGAGTTGTCCCGGGCGCCGCACGCTCTCTACGGAACCTTTTCCCTGTCCGAGAACTGCGACGCCGCCCAATTCGCGGCCACAGCCCGGGAAACGATCGACCGGATCGCGTCCGCGGGCGGCCTCCCCATCGTGGTCGGCGGCAGCGGCCTCTACCTGAAAGCCCTGACGCACGGCCTGGCCCCCACTCCCCCGGGCGATCCCCGGCTGCGGGAACAACTCGAACCCCTGTCCCTCGAAGCCTTGGTGGAATGGTATCGCCACCTCGATCCCGAGGGGGCCGCCGCCACCAACCTGAAGAATCGTCGCTACGTCACCCGG
>JAUIGT010000193.1 GCA_030432615.1 Verrucomicrobiia bacterium | reverse complement strand
CGTAGTAGGGGTAGTCGCCCGCGAGCCATCGTCCCACGGCGACCTCAAGCGCCTCGTCGCGATCGCTGCTGAGCAGCGGACCGCGGCCATCCTCGAAGGGATGGAGGAAAAGGTGCGCTCCTAGCAGGCCCAGAAGACACGCCAGCGCGACCCACGAAAGACGCTTCTCCAACCACGGCTCCACGACCCGCATCCCGTGCTCCGCGACCCGCAGAACAAGCAGCACCGCCAACGCGTAGACGGGCACCGCCCAGGTGCCGACGTGTTCCTGGAGAAACCCGAACGACGGCCCCGCAATCCACAGCGCGAGGCAGATCGTCCCAGCAAACTTTCTCAAACGCTCGACCAGGGTGATCTGGTTCATGCAACAAACAGCAGAGGCGAGGAAAAATGGCCACCCAGATGGCGCTCGCCTCACAGACAATCAACGATTCAGCTTCGCCCTTTCGTGCTGCTCGTTCTCAAGAATGTTCGACGCCGAGGCCGACCGGAAAGTCCGGACCCGCTTCGCTGACTTCATCGAAGCCTTCGACTACTGAAGGCCCAAGGAGCGGCTCCTTCCAGGTGCCGCCCCCTCCATCCAAGGCCACCGGGACACGCGACGCCGTCGCGCCGAGCCACCCACCCCGCGGGCATCTTTTTCCCCACCGCACCTGCCGGGACGCGCGACGCCGTCGCGCCCAATCGCCTCAACCCACAAGCTTCCCATTCACTCTCCACTCTCGTGCCGGATGCATCCGGCGCTCCTCCCCGCTCCCCCCAACCGGCAATCACCCACCGCTCGTGAGCCCACCCGTTCGGTTTCAGCGCTTGCACGACCCATTGCTATCATTATGCTACCACTATGAAATCGCTCCACATTCGAGGTGTTCCCGAACCCACGATTGACCGTCTCAAGCGTCGGGCCGCCCGGCATCACCGGTCTCTCCAGGGCGAATTGCTGGCGTTGCTGGAGGAAGCCGCCCAGCAGTTTTCTGCCGACGACGAGGAGGCATTCGAACTCCTGACGGTGAAGACCGGCCGGCGGCAACCGTGGACCCGGGGGGAAATCTATGAAGATGACGCCCGGTAAGAAGTTCTTGGTGGATACGAACGTCCTGCTCGAAGCGACGGATGCAGGGCGTCCCCTTCACGACCGCGCCATCGAATTGTTCCGGGTCGCACCCGCGCGGGGCGCCGACCTGCTTCTGGCGACTCAGAACCTCAGGGAGTATCTGGTCGTGGCGACCCGGCCCGTGGCGAACAACGGCCTGGAGATGCCCATGCCTGACGCTCTGGAAAACCTTTGCCGATTTCGCCGCAGGGCCGCGGTCGTCGGCGAATCCCTGCCGGCCAGTGAGCGTTTCCTGCGCTGGGCGGCTCAGTTTGAGCTGAGCGGAAAGCGCCTGCATGACCTACAGATCCTGGCAACCTCGGTCGCCGCCGGAATGGATGGCTTGATCACCGCCAATCCCCGCGATTTTCCCGACACCGGAGAAATCAAAGTGATCTCACTCGCCGAGCTTTCCTTCGAACCCGGGTGAGGCGTTGGATGGTGGATCGTGGATGGTAGATCGAAGGAGCTTGGAGCGGCCAAAAGAATCGCCCCTGCTCCGCCGCGCCTCACCAACCAAGCCCCTCGCCGACTTGCAAAGCCGGCCTCCCCATCCAAGTCCGCCACATTTGTCCCGCGCCGCAGCCGCTCCCCGGTCACCGACACACCGAAACACCGAAACACCGAAACACCGAAGCACCGCCTCCCCATTTGCCCTCACCCGCTTCGCCCCTCGCCGGCTTGCAAAGCCGGACTCCCCATCCACGCCCTTTCATTCCCCGCCGCCAACACTCCCACCGCATTCAGCTTTTCCTTGTCCGCCATCGCTTCAGCGACGACGGAAACCCTTGCCCGCGTTCCTCCCAGCCCCTCAGCCCAAGGACGCGCGACGCCTTCGCGCCCAATCGCCTCACCCCACAAGCTTCTTATTCACTCTCCACTCTCATGCCGGATGAATCCGGCGCTCCTCCCCGCTCCCCGAGCTCAGCTTTTCAGCTTTTCAGCCTTTACCCCCCGAAACACCTCCATCATCCGCTCCACCACCCGCTCCGAGCTGTAGGTCTCGCGAAGCTTCAATCCACAATTCCGAACCTCTTCGACCGACATCGCCAGCACCTCATCAAGGGCCGACCAGAGACTCTCCGGCTCCTCAAGATCGAAGCCACCCTTGCCATCGGCCGGCGCCAGCACCTCCTCCACCGACGTCCCGAGCGTGTAGCAGACCGGGGTCCCGAGGTAGTAGGCCTCGATCGCCGGCAGCCCGAATCCTTCGACCTCGGAGGGGAAAATGAGCGCCTTCGCCGCCGTGAACTGCGATATCAGCGCCCGGTCTTCGAGGAAAGGAAGATAGACGATGGAGCGCGACTTCTCCACCAGCGCCTCCGCCTCTTCCGGCAACTTGCCGACCACGTGCAGCTTCGGCAGCGAGCGCCCGGCCCGTGCCGCCTCCACCCACAGTTTCACCAGCCACGCCGTCCGCTTGTGCGGCTCCTTCGACCCCAGGTGCAGGACGTAGTCCGCCTTCGCCGGTGCCTCCGGTTGCGGCAGGCTTTCGTACAGGCAGGGTTCGTAGGTGACGAAAATCTCGCGCTCCGGCAGCTCGTGACGACGAACGAACTCCTGGATCTGCCCCTTCGCATGCTCGGAGACGGTCATCACCGCGGCAGCATGATTCAGGGTATTGCGGAGCATTCCCGCCCAGTAGCTGTATTCCGCATCCAGCCGCCACTTCGGATAGTGGTCCTGATAGTACTGGATGATCGTGTCGTGGATCGTCGCCACCGCCGGCTCACAACCACCGTGGAGACGCGGCATGAAGCCCTTCGGAAAATACCACACGTCCGGCCGTCGGGACGGGACCGCAAACAGCGGGTGTAGGTTGTCGGTGATCAGCCGGAGCACTCGGCCGCGGGTCGACCAAGGAACCCGCGTGACCTGGGCGGAATCGACCGGTGCGGGAATCGAGGACTTCGACACCACCGCGCCCAGCGAGACATCCGTCCGCTTCGAAAGCGCCTCGAGTACGACCTCCGTCATCCGCGAGATCCCAAGGCTTCTCCCGAGCTTCGGGTTCTGATCGGCCAGATAGGCAAGCACCCGGATGGCCTGGGCACGTGAACGCTCCTCAAGCTCGATCGGCGCCAATGCCTCCAAGAAGGCACTTCGAAAACAGTCCAAGGTGAACCGCTCCTCGTATCGCTGGCGCAGGGAGGCGCCACACTCGGACAACCCGTCGGGCTTCACCCGATGAATCGCCTCGGAGAGCTTGTTCGCGAGAGCCTCGGGATCCGCCACCGGAACGAGATAGGGATAGTCGGGACCAAGAACCCCGGTCACTCCGTCCGATGCAGCCGCCACCACCGGCACCCCCCACGCCATCGCCTCCACCACGGTCAGGCCGAAGCTCTCCCAGCGACTCGGCGCCACGAACAGGTCGGCCCGACGAAAGCACTCGTCCTTCTGCTCGCCTTCGACAAACCCCGACTCGTGAAGCTGCAGGCGTTCACCCCATTGACCGGACAAGCCCTCCACCACCTCGTCGAACCGCGACCTCGCCGCATCGGAGATGCCGCCAGCCACGTTTACCTCGACCGAGTCTCCCGAAGACCCCTCGAGCTCGGGAACAAGCGCCAAGGCCTCGAGGAAATCGAAAAGTCCCTTCGCCTCGGTCCCGTGGGAGAGAAAGAGCAGTCGGATCCGCCCCTCGGTGGAAGAAGCACTACCCTCCGCCTTTTCCGGACGAGGATCGTCCATTCCGTTGGGAACGACGACCACCCGGCGCGACTGCACCACCTCGGCGTCACGACACGACGTATCGCAAACCGCCATCGACAGCGTCGGCGATGCGAGCACCCACGAACTCAGACGGCGCCCGACCTGGTCCAACCAGCATGGCCCCGGCAACCTGAGCCGAGAGGAGCCGTGCGCCCACTCTCCCTGGCCGATCGCATGCCAATGAAACACGGTGCGCCGGTAGAACAGCCTGAGGACGCCCAGCAGCAACCAGTCCCGCACCACGGCGCTCCACTTCACCGGCCCCGGAACGTAGTAGAGGAGCGGCTGATGAAGACGAAGGCGCAGGCGAAGCGCCGCCAGAAGATAGCGGAATCCTCGTCCGGCCTTCCGAAGCGAACCCTCCCCGATCTCCTCAAGGTGCTCCGAAAACCGCGCATTCACATGGTGGACATCAAATCGATCGGGATGCGCTCGAAGGACCTCGAGACCCTTGGCCACCATTCGACTCTGCCCGTGCTCCGGCGGCGGAGTTTGGGCGAAAACCACCACGGACTCCTTCTTCATCGGCCTGCCTTCTCCTCGATCATCCGCCTCACCAGTGCCTCAAGCACTTCAAGATTCGCCTGTTGGCCGGCACCATGGGTGTAGGCCAGACTGGCCAATAGTGCCCCCTCGACATCCCGGCCCCATCCGACGGATCTTAGGTAGTCCGCACAGCGCTCCCGACGCAAGGCAGCCAAGGTGGTCTCCACGACCTCGCCGGGCGCTTGTCGCGCGACCAGCCGCGCCTCTTGGGCAAAGAAGTGGGCGATATCAATCCCCGGCATCCCCCGCACGGCACCCCACTCCCAATCCAGCACCACGAGGGAGCCGTCATGGCCTCGGATCAAGTTCCAGCGGGCAAAATCGCCATGGCGCACCACCGGTTGCAGCGTGAGCTTCTCAAGCAGCCCGGTCAGTTGGCGACCACCGGCCCGCTCGAGTCCCGCCTGAATGACCTGCCACTCGGCGAAGGAACCGACCGGAGCGGGCGGCTCGGAACGCACCCATCCCTCCAACACTCCAACCGCATCCTCCCACTCTCCGGGACGAAGCAGCAAACCCTCGATGCGCGGCAGGCGCAGAAAAAACATGCCGCCGGCCCAAATCCGACCGAGTGGCTCAGGCACTCCGGGGTGGAAACCTGAGAGCCTGGACAACACCTCTCCCTCACGCTCGAGCGCCTCGCGCCCCTCCTCGCCAAAGCCGATCTTGGCCACCTCCCACCTGCCGGATTGACGATAGCTGGCGATGGCCCGTCGCACCCGGTGCTCCGGACTGCCGAGCAGCAGCCCTACCGTGCCGGAATCCACCCCGCTGAGTAGCGGTGTCTCCCGAGGGTGGCCGCTGCACGCACCCGGTAGTAATCGGCTGAAGCCGGCCGACACCACACCGCGGACGAGCGCCACGAGAATCCTGGCAGGCAACCGTTGGGGTTGATACAGCGCAAGCGTTCGCCTCGCCGCTTCCCGATCCGCGGGCAGCGCCAAAAGAAGCCGACCGTTCTTCCGAATCCCTGCCCAGCGAGTCGGCGAGGAGTCCAGAGCCGCCAATACCCGGCCCACGATCATGCGATCGTCGGCATTCGCCATCTCCGTCACGGGCCTTTCCACGGTTCCAGCTCCGACATCACCTCGTCCACCACCTCGGCAAGAGGGAGCGACGCATCGACAACCCTGAACCGCGGATGCGTCTGCACCAACCGCAGGTAGGCCTCACGAGAGCGCTCGAGCGCTTCACGCCCGACCTCCTGCTTTCTCGACAGCAGCACCTCCGGTTCGGCATCCAGAAAAAACACCCGATCCGGCTGGGGCATGAGTCGGCTGACCCAACGGGCGAAGACGAGGGAACCCCCATAGCGATAGCGCCGGGGGTCCACCAGAAGGTCCGCGTGATACCGATCGAAGAGCACCATGCCGTCGCGACTCTCGGAGCGCAAACACCGCCACCATCCGAGCCACCAGTTCATCCACAACCAGCCCAGCTTCACCACAGACGACACGCTTCCCCTTGGCCTCTGACCATGCGGATCGTCCGCGCTGGCCAGCGCCCCATCGCCACGGCCCGCGTCGAGTGCCTGCGGCCGCCAGTGCCCGGTCCAGACCTCCACGCCTTCCGCACGAAGCCTCTCGGACACGCCGGCGATCACCGCCGATTTGCCCGAGCCATCACAGCCGAGGAATGCCACGAACGCCATGTCTAGTTCCCCTCGGATCTCTTCAACTTCGAAACAACTCGAGATAGCCCGGGTTCTGGGCTTCCCACGAATATCGCCGACGGACTTCCTCGGTGATATTGTCCCAGCGATTTTCCTCAGCGATCCGCTCGAGCGCCGTTCGGAAGCTCTCGAAATCCACCTCCGGGACACAGGCACCTACCTTGCCGTCCTCGAGCACCCTTCGCAGCCCGGGATAGTCGTTCGCCACCACCGGCACTCCATTCATCAGGTAGTCATAGACCTTGTTCGGGGCACAATAGTAGTTGCACAAGTTGTCGTTTCGGTAAAGCGCGATGCCCACATGATAGTCCTGAATCAGCTCGGACATCCCGTTGTGGGGGATCGCAGGCAGCAGCCGCACATTCCCCGCTTCGTTCGCCGCGATCATGGCCTCGATCTCGTCACGAAAGGGCGAATGCAGCGGCCCCACCAGATCCAGGGAGTATTTCGGAGCAAGGCGACTGAAGATATCCACCAGCTCGCGGGTGAAACGATCAGGCCCCATCACTCCGACATACAGAACCCGCACCGGCGGCCGTTCAGGCTTCGGCCGCAGCGTCTCCTTCGGGATGAAATACGGAAAGTTCTCAAGCAGGAAGTGGGTTCGCTGGCTCGGGGCCTTGTCGTGATGATCTTTGAAATACTCCACCCGGTTTCCCTCGGCGTGCATGATCACATCACAGCGCGGGGTGCAGTATTTCTGGACCACATTCCACAGCCGCTTCTTCATCGGATTGATATACGACTCGATGTGCAGCTCGTTGCTGTCGAAGATCACCTTGAGACCGGGACGACGCCGCTTGGCCAGGACACCGGCAAGCGCAGTCGTCAACGAGAAGCAAAGCGCGTGGGTTGCATCCGAATCGACGATGCGTCGCGCTGCCTTGGCACAAAACCGGAGCTGACGGAAGAAGAGGCCGAGCGGATTGCCCTGCATCGGTGTCGGAATCACATCGATTGGAAAATCGAAGTCCTCCTTTCGAAGCGGCACCTCGCCACGATCCCCATAGTACAAGTGACAAGACAACCCTGCTTCCTGGAGTGCTGCGATCTGCTTCAGCAGACGTCCGCGAAACTGCAAAGTCCCCCAGAGGACACATGCCACTTTCGCCTTCTCGGTTTTTGTTTCCATATGCGTCAAAAGTCTTCTTTCCCGTCGTGCGACCAATCCAGCACGATGCGCCCTCCGACCGCACCCGACTGATCAATCAACCGGCGCACCCTCAACTCGAGACAATCCTGTTCGATCCCGTAGTTCGGACTGAAAGTTGAAGCGACCACCTCGATCGACGCCGCAAAATCGATCCGCAGCCACAGCATCCGCTCTCCGATCTCCAGTCGCGCGCCATCTTCCACAACCACGGCCCGCACCCCGGGTGCGAGCCGCATGTTCCACCCCAGCACATCGCCCGACTTGAGCCCCGAGACCTCATCGGTCACCACCAACGCTCCCGGAACCAGCTCCAGTCGGCGGGAACAAGTGCAACCTTCGCGTAGCCGGGTAAAGCCATGATGCACGCCATGAAATTCCGCCCGTTCCGGACCCACCACCCATCGGGGCACCTCGCTCCGGGTGTCGTCGCTCATGCGGAACAAGCCGGCCGTCCCGTCCGCAAAGCGATTTGCCTCCCAACCGTTCACGCACGGGCCATTGTGCGCGGCCGTCGAACGATAGGCATTCCGCTTCGCCACATCCGCCGAATAGACCCCGGTTCCCGGATCGACCACCACTTCATGACCGCCCACGCTGAGCACGAAATGTAGCTGGTCCGCGTGGGCATGGGCCCCACCGTGCGAGACCTCGCCGGCACGCACTCCCATCCATCCTTCGCCGACTCCGGCGAAGGCGTAGCCTCCATCTGGAAATCGATTCCGATGCCCATCAGTCGGCTCGCACGAACCTCCCAGCAGCCAGCGATTCGCACGTGCTCCGAAGCCCGCCCCTTTCGGGACCAGGTATCGGTGATCCGCTGGATCACCAATACCCGCCGTCAGGAAGCGCCCACCGTCGTTGTCGCCAAACTGCGCGGCCCGACCCGAAGGTGAACTGTAGGCCACCACGAAATCGACCATTCCAGCAAGGCGCTCCCGATAGCGAGACTCGAAGGGCTTTCCGAGTCCCCGGGCCAGTCCTTCCGCCCATAAGAACATCTCGGTCGATAATCGGTGATAACTCGTCGAGGTTTCGAAATTCGAGCCGTCTGAAAAAACCTGCCGGACCACTTCCCTTTCGAGCCATCGGCTCGACAACCCGAGCCACTCCCGTCCACGGCCGCTCTTGCGAAACAATGCACCCAAGCCCAGCAGACCACAGATATCGGCAAGGAAATGATTTGCCAGAGATGCCGACCGCGGCCCCTGCCACTCCAGGTTCCGACAAATGTGGCGCCCGTGCAGCCACAGACTCGACAGTACGCTTTCGAAAAACCCCTCGTCCTCGTCCTCCGCGACCTCGCCGGCAAAAAGCGCCATCGCCGTCAGCCAGTTCACCGCGCGGATCGCGACATCCATCGCACACACCCAATTCACCCCGAAGCCGCAAGGGTTCGCCGTGATCCAGCCCTTCAGTTGATTCTTGAATGCCTCGTAGTAGGTGCGTTCGCCCGTCGCCCGCCACGCCAACCCCAGCACCACGAAATGCTGACAGCGACTCAACTCCCACGGCATCTTGATGTCCGTGCCCGCCGGCACCGCATCCCATACAATGTCCAGGTGGTGGGTTTGCTCCGGCCAGCGAAACCCGGTCTTCAGATCGCGGTGCCAGTCGATCGGATCTCCCGTATCCACCAAGCCGCTTCCGAGCAGATCGAAGCGATGGGCCACCGCCTCTTCGGCCTTCGCGACCACGGCGTCCACCTCCGCAGGATCCAGCCACGCCTCCACCGAGTCCGGCCAGTCCCGCCCCGCCACCTTGGCGTACTCCAGCAGATGCTCCTTCGCCGCGCCGGAAGCGATCTGACGTCGCATCTGACGAAGATCGGCGCGGACCAATGACGGAGTACACCGCTTCCGCAGCTCACGCCGGATCTTCCGCTGGACCTTGTAGCCGAGCGTGATCGCCCGGTCCGTCACCGACTGCTTGTCTCCCACTTCAGCAGCTTGACATTGTCGCACTCAACCCTTCCGGCACAGCTCGTCCGCCTGCCAGGTGATCCTCCAGGTCTCCACAAGTTCGTCCCACGGAATCGGGAAGCGCTCGCCGGAAATCGCCGCATCGCGGAATGCCGCGAGTTCCGCCGCATGCCCCTTGTCCCGCTGCTTGAGTTCGATGCTCGCCTTCGGCATCCCGTGGGCCGACATGGTCAGATAGTCGTCCATCACGAAGACCTTCTGGTCAAAGAACACCTCCATGCGCTCCTTCGAGACATCACGGTGACCCTGCGCCGTATAGAGCAGCGTCGCCACCGAGCCGTCCTCATATTCCAAGGTCAGGGTGAAATTGTCATTCGCCTTCGCGCCGGGCTTGCTTCCCCGCAGCGGGGCGCAATGCATCGCCTTCACAGGATGGCCCACCAAGCTCCTGAAAAGGTCCACGATATGGCAAGCCTCACCAAGCAGGCGTCCGCCGCCTTCCGGACCTTGGGTCCAGTGTTCCGCAGGTAGAAAACCCGCATTCATCGTGTAGTGGATGTTCAAGGGATGGGAGCGCCCCGTCACTTCCCGTCGAATCCGCTCCGCAAAGGGAGAAAACCGTCGGTTGTAGCCGACCATGTAGGGCGCGGAACTCGCCTTCACCGCCGCCTCCACCGCATCGAACTCCGCTGGGGATAGACACATCGGCTTTTCCACAAAGACCGCCTTGCCTGCCTCCAGCGCCCGCACCGTCAGATCCGCATGGCTGTCGTGCCGCGTCCCGATCAACACTGCGCCCACCCCGGGATCCTCCAACACCCGATCGTAGTCGGTGCCCGGCTCGCACCCGGGTATCATCTCCGCACAGGCGCGGGCGCTGGGGCCGGTCCGCGACAAGGCCCACGGCACCTTCACCCGACCCTCCATCGCCAGCAGGATCGGCACATGCATCGAGCGGACGAACGCACCCCCGCCTACCAGCGCGATCGACAGGGCCTCGCCCTCACCCTTCGGCGTCCACTTCGAAGTCACTCCGCCGCTCTCCGCCACCGGCGGCGCCTCGGCCCGTCCGCCATCGTAGCGCAACACGGCAAGCAGTGGACGCTCGGGGGATTTCAACTTCTCATAGGCCTCCGGAGCATCGTCGATCTCCTCGACGACCTCGATCAGGGGTGCCACCCGCACTCGGCCATCCGCGATCAGGCCCAGATAGGCTTCCATGTTGCGCTTCTCGGTCCAGCGCACATAGGCATACGGATAGTCCTTGCCCCGGAGTTCGTAGTCCTCGTCGTAGCGCCCGGGCCCGTAGGAAGTGGAGATGAGGAAATCCAACTCCTTGGCATACATCTCGTCGCGTTTGTATTCCCCGCCCGCCACGCCGGCCAGCACCACCCGGCCCTTGCGGCGACACATCCGAAATGCCTGCGACACCGGCTCGCCCGACGAGGTCGCCGT
>JAUIGT010000192.1 GCA_030432615.1 Verrucomicrobiia bacterium | reverse complement strand
CGCCAGCCCAACCGAGTGAGACGGAACGCCGCCAGGCGAAAAATGGGTCGCGAATTCCGAAAATTCGCCGCTCGCGGCGCTGATTTTCCGCCCTTTCTTCCTCCATTCCGAGCGGTGCGGGATTTTGTCCACCCACCCTAATCTGTGTTCGATCCGTGAAAGCGAGGCGAATCCGTGGCGAAGATTCGTCCCGCCAATCCGCCGGGAGACATGATCGGATCAACAGGGTAGGTTCGACGACTCAACCCTCTTTGGTCTCACCTTTTCCATGAAACGCTGGTTCCCTCTTATTCTCCTGCTCGCCTTTCTGTCCGTCGGTAGCGCCCCGGCCTCCGATGCCCCGAAGCCGAACGTCCTCCTCATCATGGCCGACGATCTCGGGTTTTCGGATCTCGGTTGCTACGGGGGAGAAATCCAGACGCCGAACCTGGACTCGATCGCCGAGAACGGCCTGCGCTTCACCCAATTCTACAACACGGCGCGCTGCTGGCCGACGCGAGGGGCGCTGATGACCGGATACTACGCGCAGCAGATTCGGCGCGACGACCTGCCGGGCGTGCCCAGCGGCGGTGGCAACACCGGCAAGCGTCCCGACTGGGCGGTGCTGCTGCCGAAGCTGCTCGAGCCGGCCGGTTATCGATCCTATCACACCGGCAAATGGCACATCGACGGGCTGCCGGTGGAGAACGGATTCGACCATTCCTACCTGCTCAAGGACCAGAGCCGCTTCTTCAATCCGCAGGTTCACTTCAAGGACGACGTGAAGCTCCCGCCGGTGGAGAAGGATTCCGGGTTCTATGGAACCATCGCCTTGGCCGATCACGCGATCGAAGTACTGCGGGAACACCAGCGCGACCACGCCGACGCTCCTTTCTTTCACTACCTCGCCTTCGCCGCGCCGCACTTTCCGTTGCACGCCCTGCCGGAAGACATCGCGATTTACGACGACGCCTACGACGCGGGCTGGGAAGCCATCCGCGGTCAGCGCTGGCGTCGGCAGCAGCAGATGGGACTGCTCGAAGGCGCGGGCGTGGATGCCCTGTCGCGGACGGAACGGGAACTGGGACCGCCCTACCATTTCCCCGACGCTTTCGCCATCCTCGGACCGGGAGAAGTGAACCTGCCCTTGCCGTGGAAGAATCTGAGCGAGGAGCAGCAGCGTTTCCAGGCCAAGAAGATGGCGATTCACGCCGCCATGGTTCATCGCATGGATCTCGAGATCGGGCGGGTGTTCGACCAGATCAAGGCCATGGGGGAGTGGGATGACACGCTGGTGATTTTCCTCTCCGACAACGGGGCCAGCGCGGAGATCATGGTGCGGGCGGACGGCCATGATCCGGAAGCGGAGCCGGGCTCGGCGGAGACCTACCTCTGTCTCGGACCCGGTTGGTCGACGACGTGCAACACGCCGTTCCGCCGTCACAAGACCTGGACCCACGAGGGCGGGATTTCGACTCCCTTCGTGGTTTCGTGGCCGAAGGGAATCGAGGCCCGCGGCGAACTGCGAACCAATCCCGGTCACGTCATCGACGTGGTGCCGACCCTGCTGGAACTGGCCGGGGCGGATCCGCTCGCCGACGCGCCGCCGGCGCCGGGGAAGAGCCTGGTTCCGGCTTTCGGGACGGGCGGAGACGGCTCGGTGAAGCACGAATCGCTCTGGTGGTTCCACGACGGTCACAAGGCGATCCGGAAGGAGAACTGGAAAGCCGTGGCGCCGGCGGGTGAACCCTGGGAACTCTACGACCTGGACGGCGACCGCGAGGAATCGACCGACCTCGCGGCGACGCGACCGGAGAAGCTCGCCGAGCTGGTCGCGGCCTGGGACGCGAAGCTGGAGGAGTTCCAGGAACTGGCGTCGCGCGATCTCGCGCCCTCGGTGCTGAAGGCGCAGGCCAGGAAGGAACTCCAGGCGAGCCGGCCTTCCGCGATGCTGGAAGCGAAGAACAACGCCGCCCGACCGCGGCGTTCGCAGGTATTGATGAACGCGGACACCTTCGAGCTGAACGGACGACCGGCTTTCGTGATGAAACCGGAGCAACCCGCGGCGGGAAATCCGTGGGTGTTCTACGGCCCAACCCTGCCGAAGTATCCCGACCAGAACGAGGCCTGGATGCACCGGCAATTCCTGGATGCGGGAATCGCGGTGGCCGGCATCGATGTTGGCGAGGCCTACGGAAGTCCGCTCGTGTTTCCGCATTTCGAGGCGCTCCACGAGGAGATGGGGAAACGTGGATTTTCGAAGAAGCCGGTGCTGCTGGGGCGGAGCCGAGGCGGGCTGTGGGTCAGCAGTTGGGCGATCGAACATCCCGAACGGGTCGCCGGAATCGCGGGGATCTACCCGGTCTACGACTACACGACCTACCCGGGCCTGAAGCGGGCCGCGCCGGTGTATGGCGTTTCCGAAACGGAGCTGGAAGAGCGGCAGGATGAGTTCAATCCGATCCGGCGCGCCAAGGTCCTGGCCGAGGCGAAGATCCCGGTCTTCCTGATCCACGGCATTGATGACACCGTGGTTCCGCTGGCGGAGAATTCAGCGAAGCTGGAAGAGATCTACGAGGCGAACGGCGCCGGTGACCTGATCGAGGTGATGAGGGTCGAGGGCCAGGGCCACAATCTCTGGGAGGGATTTTTCCACTGCCAGGAGCTGGTCGATTTCGTGATCGGCAGGGCGAAGTGAGGAACGGTTGGAAATTCGTCACGTCTGGCTGCGCTCCTTCGGAGCTGAGCAGTAATGGGGCACGCCTCTCCAGCATTCCAGCATTCCAGCATTCCAGCATTCCAGCTGACCACTGATTACCGACTTCTGAACCAACCCCCCGTTCACCCCAACCGATTCTCTCCCCTGTTCTCCCGCTGGTGGAGCGTCACCGGCCAACCGGGGAACTGGTTTTCGGGCTTGCCGTCGGTGGCATCGACGAGGAAGCGGAATGACTCGAGGGTGTAGGTCTTGGCCTCGGTGTCGACGGTGACGAGGCCGAAGCCGCTGCCCTTCTGGTGGGCCTTGTCGTAGCGGTTCTTCTCGGTGCCGACCTCGGGATTGCCGACGGCGTAGACGTAGACCTTGTTGCCGAGCCCATCGAGGTATTCGCCGGTGTTCTCGATCCGGTGCCCGGGACGGTTGCGGTGTTCCATGCCCACTTCGTCGGGCCGCCACCAGCGCGGGTATCCGGCGGCGATGGCGGGGGTGCAGAAGGACCAGTTGCTGTCCCGCTGCTGCGCGACGCCGTACTGCGTCAGCGTGGTCAGGTGCTGGTCGCCGTTGATGTGGAGCGCCATGGAATCCCGGATCAGGTCGATGGCCCGGTTGCGCGCCGTCTGCGGCCAACCGCCGGAATCGAGGTCGGCCTTGAGGTAGCCGTCGTACTTGCCGTGGTGGGTGGCGACGTTGGCGAAGACGGTCTGGCTGAGGAGGATCTTCATGTCGTGGCCGGTCCAGTCCCTGGCCCAGTCGGAGAGAAATTCTTCCTGTCTTTCGCCGAGGAGGACGAGGCCTTCCTTGTCGAGCGCGGCGGTGTCGAAGTCGGGATCGGACACGTGATCGGCGCGGCCTTCGCCGGTATCGACGTGCTCGGGGCCGGTCTTCCACTGGCGATCCCCGAGGATGGCGAAGCCGACGCCTCCATAGACCATGTCGCCATAGTAGACGCTGATGTCCTGCTTGCACGGCTCCGGATCCCAGGGGTCGGGATGATGGGCGGTGTTGGTCCTGTGCACCACGTTGACCATCTTGGCTGGCTCGATGTAGCCGCCCTTTGACGAGGTGCCGCCTTCCTTGTCCTGCATCGGCGCGCCGCCCTCGCCCCAGATGTTGCCGTGGAAGACATCGTGGTCGTCGGGAATGCAGAGCGTCGGACGGTCCTTCATCGCCTCGCGGAAGGCCCAGCCGTGCTGGTAGAATTTTCTCAGGTAGCTGAGAATGGCGGGATCGGCGGGTTCGCGGATGATGCCGAAGCCGCCGTGGTTTTCGTAGAGTTGATCGCCGGAGAAATAGAGGAGATCGGGATCGAGCTTCACCAGGTTCTCGGCCACCGGCGCGTAGGGAAAGGCGTAGTCGTTCTGGCAGGTGAGGGCGCCGATGCGGAGCGGCCGACCCTCGGGATTCGCCTTGATGGTCCCGGTCCACTCGTCGATCGCCTCGCTTCCGTCGGTGAGCTTCTCGCGGTAGACGACCTTGTAGGGCGTTTCGTTTTTCTCGTCCCAGTTCGCGAGTCGGAAGGTGGCGGTCCAGGCCTCGGGATCGAGTGTCGCTTCGCCGAGCGATTTCCAGTCCCCGTCCCGCTGGACCTGGAGTTCCACCTGGCCGTTGTCCTTCTCTCCGAGCGGACCGGTGAGGGCGCTGAGTTTCATCACGAAGCCCTCGTCGCCCCGGGAATCGCTCAGCGAATACATGGTCCAGAGGATCGGGCCGAAGCGATGCTCGGGCGTGACGGCGAGCGCGTCACCGCCGGCGCGCCATTCGGTGAAGCGGTAGCCGGTTTCCTCATTTTGCCGGGTTCGTGGTTTCCCCTCGAAGTTGCTGACGAGGGCGATGTTTCCGGTGACGTAGCGATGCTGGGCGTTGTGGGAGACGCTGCCGAGTTTTTCGTCACCGTCGGAAAAGGCGGTCAGGGTGAGGGGATAGCGATCGCCTGCGGATTCGCCGGTCAGTTCCAGCCGGATCTCGGCGCCCTGGGCGGGCTTCTTCGCGAGCGGTTTCGAGGTGGAGCCGATGACGAGTTCGCTGCCGACGATTCCCGCGTTGATCCCGCCGCCGGCGAAGCAGTTGCTGCGGTATTCGTCGAGTTCGCTCTTCACGCCGATCCGGAATCCGCCCCCGGTGTCCTTGCCGGCTCCGGTGGGCAACTGGAGTCGCACCGACATGGCGAGCTTGCCTTCCGGGTTGGTGATCCGGCGAGTCAGCGAGTGGATGCTGCGATTTCCGGAGGTGGTTCCGCATTCCGCCCATCCGCCGGCCACGTGCCAGTCTTCCATCGGATTGGCCCAGAGTTCGCCGCCCAGCCAGACGCGGTCATGGCTGAGATGCCAGCGATCGAGTCGCGGGAGGTCGTCGGAATCCGGCCGGTCATTGCCGGGCTTTTCCTGGGCGGAAATCTCGGAGCGGTTTCCGAACCCGAACAGGGTTCCCAGGGCGAAGAGTTTGAGACTGAGACGGCGGGAGATTTTCTGGATCATCAGGCACCCACTGAAATGGCAGAAGAACCGGCGCGCAAATCGCGTATTCCCGATCCCTTCCCGATTTCGTTCGAGTCGTGGAGACGGGAAGGGGCGGCGAGGAATAGGAAAGTGGGCGGGGGCGATGTGACGCCAGGGGGAAAACGACTCTCAGCCACCCCGAGAGATCATAAGGAGGAAGAAACCGATCCAGATCAACAAGGGCAACAGGCCGATCCCGATTGCTGCTCGGGCGACCGCGTTTTTCCTGAAGAATCCAAGAATGGAGCCGACCAAGCTCAAGAGGACCGCACCCATCAGAACGTGATCCCAGTCGATCAGATCTCCGGATTTCGGCCTGATCAGCAGAACGGCCGAGATGATTGCCAAACCCCCGATGGAAAGGGAAAGGGCCAATTTGGGAAGTGGGCCGGGAGGTCGCCGCGAATGCGTCTGGGGGGCATTCTCCATTTTTCTACACCTAACTCCGGTGTTCGTTAGTCACCATCCGGTGCGAAGGAATCTGGGATTCCCCATCGTTGGCGGTGAGGCTTGGGCGGAATCACCGGCTGCGCCTTCAGAATTGACTGAGTCCTTCGGGCCAGACCGGTCGAACTGCGTTCGAACCCAAGGCGTGCCGGGCATCTTTGCGCATCCGGCTGGAGCCGAATGTCCTTGGTGGTACCCCGCCTTGGATTGACCGGTTGCGCTTCGCGAACCGGCTCCGGGGAGAGGCTTCGGCCCTGCCTCCGCGATTGATTGAGCCCTTCGGGCCAGACCGGTCGAACTGCGTTCGAACCCAAGGCGCGCCGGGCATCTTTGCGCATCCGGCTGGAGCCGAATGTCCTTGGTGGTACCCCGCCTTGGATTCGAACCAAGAACCTGCGGATTAAGAGTCCGTTGCTCTACCATTGAGCTAGCGAGGCGTTACCAAGCGTGTCCCCGCGACACCGATCGGGCGTCGGGGAGGGGGAATATGTCGCGGCGCCGGGAAAATGCAAGAAGCAGATCGACCGGCAGGCAGCTTCGCGTTCGCGACGCGTTCAGCGTCCGCGGGACACCGGATAGTTCCGGTAGAAAATGTCGTCGCGATCGGACGGGTAGCCGTAGGCGCAGGCGGATTTCACGCCCTTGGGACTGCCGTAGCGATACACGGTGATCGGGGTCGGACGGCAGAGGTTGTAGGGACGCGGCACGAAGGGGCAATCGCGGTAGTAAGGCGAAGTGTTCGGACACGTGGCGCAGTTGGCATCGTGAGCCGGACGGACCGGAGGCCGCACGGGGGAATCTCCGGCAAGGAGATCACTGGCGGAAAATACCAGTCCGATGGCCAGGGTGGCGAGTGCGAGAAGGCGAGCGTTCATGGTTCTGCGGGTGTTTCGGAAGTGTGTTCCCTCCTAGTTTGCCCTCAAAACGCCTCCAGAAAAAGCTCAAATTTATAATTTTTAGATTTTCTGAAAAACCAGGATGGCGGGAACGTCCAGATCTTCCGGGCATCAGCGAGTTTTCCGCAGCCAGGCTTTCAGTTGTTCCACGGCTCGGGCCCGGTGGCTGAGGGTCTGTTTCACCTCGGCAGGAAGCTGGGCGAAGGTCTCGCAGTGGCCGTCGGGAACGAAGAGGGAGTCGTAACCGAAGCCGCCCTCGCCTTTTTCCTCGTTGATGACGACGCCCTCGACGGCGCCGTCGAAGGAGGCGATCACTTCGCCATCACGAGCCACGGCCAGGGCGCAGCGGAAGCGGGCGGAGCGCTCCTTTCCGCGGGCGCCGACGTCGGCGAGTTCCGCCAGCAGGCGGGCGCGATTGTCGGCATCGGTGGCGTTTTCTCCGGCGAAACGGGCCGAGCGCACTCCGGGCCGTCCACAGAGAGCATCGACTTCGATCCCGGAATCGTCCGCGAGGACGAGGGCCTCTGGCATGGCACCGCTGGCGGCGAGCGCCTTGATGGCGGCGTTGGCGCCGAAGGTGTCCCCGTTTTCCTCCGGCGCGCCGAGATCGGGAAACGCGGTCAGGTCGAGAATCGTCTCGAACCCGAATCCTTCCAGCATGGCGGCGAACTCTCCGGTCTTGTGGGTGTTGTGGGTGGCGACGATGAGGGTGGCGGATGGCGAAACAGAGTCGGGCATGGGTCGTGGAACAAAGGCTTGATGTTGGTAGCGCGAGAGCTGGTGGGCGACATCTTTTTTCTTTGCCCGGTGTCCCTGATCCTTCGCTGGAGTCGGCGATTCCACCGAACCGGAAGAACGAAGATGCGCCCTCGATCGACGAGTTTTCCCTGTTCGTTCAGTGGGAAGAAGTGGTTTTCTCGGGTCGCATATCGTTGACTCGATGAGGTTTGTGATATTCCACACAAGGTAGAGAAATACGAATCATCAATGAATGATTACTACCTGCATACCCTCATAGGTATAGTGGAAAATGGCATTTTGGATTCGTTCCTCGAGGAGGCAGGGAGTGCAGTTTTTCCATTCCGGCGGCCAACCGCTTCCGGTTCCCGCTCGCCCATTGTGGCGGGGGCTGTGGCTCGTTGGTGATCGAAGAATTCCATGCACTTCGCATTGTTTTCTCTCACTATCGAAAAAGTGGTCAGTTTTGTTCAGTAGGTGAGTCGTTTTTGTTTGCTGGAGACCAGCCGGCATGGTAGACCCCACCTGTCATGAAAGCTGGAACTCGCTACCTCGCACTTGCCATCGGCCTCCTCTTGCTGGCCGGATCGATCGCCTCTTCCAAGGCGGACATTCGCATCTACCGCACCACCTTCTCGGGGAAGGCTGCCGTCTTTCCGCGGCGAGCTCCCAATGGGAACAGCCAGTTTCGTCGGGGTTATCTGGTCTACGACAGCAACAACCCGGCCAACTCGCAGACGATCGAGGTGTTTCCCAACCGCACCTACCAGGTGAACGGAACCCTGCTCAACCTGATCTTCCCGTCGCAGATTGGCCTCGCTCCGTTCGATCGGAACAACGACACTACCAACGAGACGGAACTGGCGCTGGTGGGCTTCACCTCAGGTGGAGACTTTAGAGCCCGGCTCTATCGCGGTGCGATCCCACGTTTCGGAATTCGCCTGCAAGGCCAGACCTTTTTCGGAACTTCCCGTTTCCTCCGGGGTGTTGGATCGGACACTGTCTTTGGGGTGGATCACTTCCGGGTAACGAATATCCTGCGACTTGATGCCAGGACGGGTGCACTGCCGGGCAACACGAACGCCGGGGTGCTCCTGGTGACGGCCGACTTGGCGGGCCGCGGGTTCACCCAGGTTCCCTGAACCGTCGCAAACAGGAATTTCTCGGAATGCGAGGAGTCTCCTCCATTCGTGAACGTGAGCGTCGTCGGCACCGGTTTCCCCGGTGCCGATTCGCGTTGTTCGCAGCAGTCGGGCGAAGCCACGCACCGGCATGGTTTCCCTTGCTCGCTTTCGCGTGCTTCCTCTCCGGCTGTGGCGATCAAGATGCGGAAAGCGAGACCGTGGTTCGTTCGCCCGCCCGTCCTGTCCCGGCACCGGTGCAGACCTTCCCCGGTGCGGATACGAAGGCCGCGGTCAATCCGCAGACCATCACCCCGATGGCTCCGGGGCCGGGTTTGGGTGAAGATTCCACGGGGCCCGAGGCGCGGGATTTCACCGAACTGGACGAGGCTCAAGAGGCCGCATTGCAATCGCTGATCGAGCAGTATCGAGGCGACAAGGAAGGGCGATCGGAGGTTCTCGACCGGATCGATTCGGACTTCTACGGGGTGGAAATTCTTCCTTTTCTCGAGGAGGTCATCAACGGCGACGACGAAGAACTGAGTGGTCAGGCGATCGACATGCTGGCCGGCAACACCTCGGCGCAGATCATTCCGGTGCTCGAGCCCGCGCTCGGGAGTCCGGTGACCGAGAACCGGCTGGCCGCGGTCCGAGCGGTCGGTCAGGTGAGAGACGATGCCTTGGTGGATTTCCTGGGGAAGGTCTTCGAGAATGATGATCCCGATGTTCGCGTGTCGGGATTCGATGCGCTGCAGGACCAGCCGAAGGAGCGCAAGCTCGACATCTACGATCGCGCCCTCGAATCGTCCTCCGACGAGGTGGGGGTGGGCGCGGTTGGCCTGTTGGAACTGGAATCCGGAAGGCGCAGCGTCGATCTGCTGATCGAGGCCCTGGACGCCCCCAATCCGAACGTTCGCGATGAGGCTGCCTTTTCCCTGGAGTTTCAGTTCGATCGCCGTTTTTCCGACTCTGGAGAAGCGCGCACCTGGTGGTCGGCCAACCGTGATCGCTACGACGAAGACCTGATGCTGAAGGAACCGGAGTCCTGAAGGAAACGATGAAGACGTTTGGCTGGATGGGAATCGCCGTGACCGCGTTGGTGTGGATCGGGCTCCGGGAATCGCTGCAGTCCTGGGGCTTGGGGCACCGGGTGATCACGGCGGTGGCGCTGGAGGCGATGCCGACCGAGTTGCGGGAGCGCTGGCAGGCGCGGCATCGCCACCCTGTCAGTGGCGAGGAAAAGTCGATCGCGGAATGGCTGGTGACCCGGTATTGCCATCATCCGGATTGGGTGGATGGGCCCGCTCGTCCGGATGGGAGCGATATCCCGGAACGGAAGCGGGCGACCCAGTTCGTCTACGCGGAGAAAGACGGACGCTTTTTCCCGCCGATCGCCTGGGCGGATCCCGAGCGCGATCCGAAGGAGCCGCGGCCGAAGACCTATCACTATTTCACCTATCCGCAGGAGGAGGTGAATCGCGCCCTCGCGGACCGGGGGGCTCGCTGGTATTTCGCGCGCATCGCGGAAGCATTCGCCGACGGCAACGACGTGGCGGCGGCGGAGTATTGCGGTGCGTTCGCCCACGCCATCCAGGATCGGGTCTCGCCATTCCATGTCTGGGACGGCCTCACCGCCGCTCGGGAAGCGTTGGAAACGGAGCTGGCAGCGGAGGGGCTCCAGTCGCCGGATGGGAGCCGAAACGGGAAGCCGGCGAATGCTTCGCTGTTCTGGGGGCTCGACGGTCCGAACATGACGGCGGACCTGTCGGGCTACGAGGCGAAGTCGCTGGGCACCACGATCGAGGAAGCCGCCGCGGTGTTCACCGAACGGTTGTTCGAGAATCGTGTCTTCGCCGAGGCCGTCTACACGGATCGCGATGGTTTCCTCGCCACCCACCTGGCGGACGACTGGCGCAACAAGGGCGGCAGCGAGGCGACGGATGAGCACCTCTCGCGGGTGGCACGGCACAATGCGGAGTTGACCGCCGACGCGTTCTTCACCGCCTGGACGCTGGCCGGGCAGCGCTGATGGATCGCTCGAATGGGTATCATACCATTTCCGAGAAAAAACCTGACGATTTTCGGAGGCGGTTTTTCTCGGGGCGAGGCACGAGGAGGACGCGATGCGGGCATCGCAACCGACGAGCAACGAAGCAACC
>JAUIGT010000191.1 GCA_030432615.1 Verrucomicrobiia bacterium | reverse complement strand
AACCTCGATAGGATCGACGAAATCATCGAGTCGATTCGAGGCCGACCGGAGAAAATGATCTATGCAGAAGTCGAGGTCTTCGAAATGTCACCAGCGGATGCGGAGCCAGTGTTCGAGATGACGAGGGGCAATTCGTTTCAGCACAATGCGGCGCACGAAGCGGTCGTGGAAAAGGTCGAGGAAGGAACGGCGAAGCGCACCGCCGCACTCCGGGTGATCGCTCGCAGCGGTCAGCGGTCGAGGGCGGAAAGCGTTTCGGAAGTGATCCACATCAGCGAATTGAAATGGGACGCCGATGCCGCCCAGCTGGTTCCCAACTTCGTCCCTCGCAACGTGGGGACATCTCTCGAAGTCGATCCCGTGATCGGTGGTGACGATGTCACGCTGGATTTCAATCTGCTCTTCCAACACGACTTCAAGGCTCCAGAGGTCGAAACCCTCGACCTGAACCTTGGCAGCGAGCATCCGCAATCGCTTCCCATGCACCGGTTCCATCAGGTTCGCATCACCACCCAGATCACCACCTTGGATGGCTATGCCGTGCTGCTCGGTCGATTCACCCAACAACAATCATCGGAAGAAGGCGAAGCGCCCACCGAACGGCTCGTCTTTCTCTCCGCCCGGATTCAGCAACCCGAAGAAATCGGCCCCGAGCGCTTTCGCCGAATCATCGACGAAAACCCGACACTGGAGGACTCGAAGTAGTCCTTTGCTCCTTCTCCCTCACGGCGCCGCCTGCCGGGCCTGGCGCCAGGCGGGCATTTCTCCCTCGCGAAGGATGGAGCGAACCATCATCAGTTCGCCGACGTTCTCGGGAGTGATCAGGCCCACGAGCCGGCCGAGGCCATCGACCACGGGCAGGGCGGGACAGGCGCTTTCCTGCATGATCCGGAAGGCGCCCTCGAAGTTGTCGCCGGGGTGGACGGTGCGTTCGCAGGACTGCATCACCTCGGTGACGGGCGTGTCGGGACCACGCTGCTTGAGAGCCCGGATCATGGGTTCGCGGGTGAGAATGCCGAGCACCTTGCCGCTTTCATCGAGCACCGGGAACTCGTGCTGCGAGGTGCGCAGCAGGGCCTCGATGGCGTCGTCGATGGTGTCCGTGCCGGTCAGGGTGGCGAGTTCCGTCACCATGGCATCGGAGACATGCACCCCGCTGGTGACGTCCTTCATCTGGGCCATGGCGTTCTCCTGGCTGGCGCCGAGGTAGACGAAGAGGGCGATGAAGATGAGCAGCGGATTCCCGAACAAGCCGAGGAATCCGAACCCGAAGGCCAGCGCCTGGCCGATCCGGGCCGCGATGAGGGTCGCCTTGGCGTAGGGCATCACCATGGCGAGGAGCGAGCGCAGCACCCGCCCGCCATCCATGGGAAAGGCGGGGATCATGTTGAAAATGACGAGGATGACGTTGACCAGCGCGACCTTCGCCAGGACCGAGCCGGTCGGGCTGGCGAGGATTTCCACGGGATCGGTTCCCCAGCCCAGGCCCACGATGGGAATGAGAATGCCGGCGATGACCACGTTCACCAGGGGACCGGCGATGGCGACGATCAGTTCCTGCCACGGCTCGTCCGGCATGCGCTGCAGCCGGGCCACGCCACCGATGGGCAGGAGGGTGATGTCCGGGGTCTGGATGCCGAAGACCCGCGCCGCCATGGCGTGACCGAACTCGTGCAGGATGACGCAGAGAAAGATCAGGAGGATGAAAACGATCCCGGAAATGGCCGCGGGAGTTCCGCCCTGCCGATAGTAGATGAACCCGATCCACGCGAGCAGCAGGAGGAAGGTGAGGTGCATCCGGACCTCGATGCCGGCGATTTTGACGAGCTTGATGGACCAGCGCATGATGTGGGGGCGGCGAGAAGTTGGATTCTTGGACGAGCCGGAGGGTGGCTCCTTTCGACCTCGGTTACGTCAAGAATGCTCCCGAGACCCGTTCTCCGCCAGTCTCAAAGCTGAATAACATCCCTGCGAGAAGGCTTGACAGAAGAGCCGCTTTCCCGATAATCGCCCGACCGTTATGAAAAAGATTGTCGCTTTCCTCTTGATCCTGGCCTGCCTGAACCTTCCGGTGGCCAACTACTTGCACGCTGGCGAAGTCCAGAAGAAGCCCCTGCAGCTCGAGGAAATGGTCGAGCTGGCCCAGGAGCAGGTCCAGGATTACGAAGAAACCCGCAACACCGAGGCCGGCATCGCCAACGGCTACGGGATCCTCACGCTCGCGCTCGCCATCGGGGTCGGCTACCTGATCTACGACCAGGTCAACGACGACGACGACGATTGAGAGAAACAATCTCGATCCGATTTCGGCAATCGCGCGAAATCACGAAACACACGAACTTTCCCGAAGGCGGCCTCCCTCACCGGAGGCCGTTTTTCTTTTCCCGTAATCCGGGGCAGGAAGACGACGACCTCGATCGCCGGCTCGATCTCGATCGGCTCAGTTCGCCCCGCCGCCACCGCCGAGCAGGTTGGTCAGGAAGGCCTTGTCGCCGGCCGAGAGGTCGTTGAAATTGACTTCCTGCTTGCTGCCGTCGCGTTTCACGAAAATGCCGGTGGCCCCTTTGGCCTCCAGCAAGGCGGCGTCGAGCGTGGCCCCGTTCTCGAAGATCCAGGTCCGGTAATCGCTCAGCAGCACCATGGTGGGGCCGACGTCCTTTTTCCGGAGCCCGAAGATGCTGTCACCGAGCATTTCCCCGCCATCCTCGAGTTCCCGGGCGATCTCGGCCTCGATGCTGGCGATTTTCTCGGGGTCCTTCTCCTTGCCGCCCTGGACGCGGGCCGCCTTGATCAGGATGCGGTAGGCCTCGGGGGATTTCCCGTTGGTCCCGATGACGACCTCGCCTCCGGAAGTCGCGATGACCCCGAGCGGCATCTTGCTGGGGTCCTGCTTGAATCGCTCCTCGAACAGCTTGCGGTGATCGGCGCTCTCGTAGCGGCAGCGGACGATGGCGAATTCGTTGCCGCGCGTGGCCAGCTCCTCGTTCACCGCTTCGAGAATGGCGTCGCTTTCCGGGGCGAAATTCTCCACCAGCAGGAAAAGGAGGAGGCGATCCCCCTCGCGGGCATGGGCAACCCCTTCGGCGAGGTCTTGGAACACCTTCGGATCCTCGGCCCGGAGACCGGGAGAAGAAACGCCGGCAAGAAAGAGGGTCGCAAGGACGGAAGCGACAAAGCGCGGTCGGAAAAGCATATCGATCGACAGGAGTTTAACTTTCCGACATCATCCGGGGCATTCCCCGCCGGTTCAAGTGGCGGATTTGGAACGGCTGCGACGGTCGGCACGCTTCAGTCATCCCTCCCCCACTGCTTGAGCTGTTCCGGAAAGGGGCACTCGTCGCACTCGGAGGCGTCCTCCAGGCAGAAATCGGCGAAGACCTGGAGCAAGGCCTGCTGCTGCCAGTAGCGGCCCGACCATTGAGCAGCCCGATCGCGATCGGCCTCGTTTTCCCCGAACAGGCGCAATCTCGCGCGGCGGAGGCTCTCGTTTTCCACCGAACCGGGCAACTCGAGGTAGGCGTTCCAGAGTTCCGGCCGACCGGGAATGGCCGCGGGAAAGAGGACATTCCCGAGCAGGTCGCGAACCCGATCCGGGCCGACCAGGGCCAGCGGTTTCTTCGAGGGGCTCGCCTTGAGCGTGTAGTGATGCCGCCAGTAGTCGTGCTCCAACCCGGCGAGAAACTCCCGCACGCCCTTCGTCCAGGCGCCCTTGGCCACGCCCGTGTCCGTGACCCGCTGGCGAAACTTCGTCCAGTCGTTCACCAGTGCCGCGAGGGCGGCCACCCGTCGTTGCGGATGATTGGTCGGTCGCGTTCCCGACAACTTCCACGCCAGGCGACGATCCGCGCCCGGCTCGTGTTCCGCGCGATGTTTCCACCAGTGATCCCAGAGTCCTTTCAGGTAGCGTCGCGCCTCGTCGTCGGCGGCGTTTTCGAACTGGGAGGCATCGAGAAATCCGGCCACGCCGAAGAGCAGCGCCTCGCGCTCGATGGGATCGTGGCGACGCAGCATCGCCAGCGGCAGACGTTGCGCCAGCACCGCCATGACCAGCTTGTTGTGTCGATATCCGAGTGCCTCCGCCACGGCCTGGTAGAGCGCCTGGTTCTCGTTGTGGGCCTCGGCAATGGCGGCGAAGCGTTTCCCCTTTTGATGAAGCCGATACTGGGCGGCGGCGGTGAGCAGCGAATCGAGATCGTTCGGCCGCATGTAGCGCAACGGCGTCGCGCAACGTCCGCGCCGCGCTTCCGGCAGGCGCCCCCAGGGACGCGATGGCCGCACCAGTTTCGAGGGGTCCAGCGCCAGCTGCACGATGCCCCGGTGCCGGGAATCGCGGGTGTGAAAGCGCGGGGCGTCCGCGGTCAGGGGACCGAGGAAGATGTGGAGAACGACCTCGTCGAAAGCGGGGTTCGCCCCGTGACCATGTTCCTCCCAACTGCGGGCCTCGAGATCGACCTCGACGGCCCCGCGCCGCAGTTCTCCGTCGATCTTCACCCCCACCTCGGTGAAATCCGGTCCCTCTCCCCGATTCCAGTGCCCGAACTGGGTCACCTCGATCGTCTCCCCATCGACCCCGGTGAACTCCCGCCCCAGCTCGCCCGCGAACCACCGCGCCTGCAGTTCCAGTTCGGGAATCGGCGCGGACGGATCCGGCAGGGGCAACTCGCGCAGGCGTCCCGAGGGATCGCTGTCGAAGACCCGCGCCAGAAATTCCGCGTAGCGATCCACGGCGCCCGGATAGTCGTTGGTCCCGTTCATCCGGCCCCGACTTGGAGTTTCAGCCCATCCCAGGCCAGCCCGACCTTTTCCGGCAGTTTCGGCCCCTCCACGGTGTAGTCCATCCGGCAGGAGAAGTGCGTCAACCAGGTCCGGCCGGGCCGGAGTTGCGCGGCGATTTCGACCGCTTCGCCGACGCTGAGGTGAGTCGGGTGCGGCTTCGGCTGGAGTCCGTCGAGGATGAGCAGGTCGAGGTCGCGCATCAGGGCCAGCGACTCGGCGGGAATCTCCTTGGCATCCGGCACGTAGGCGAATCGTCCGGCCCGCGGATGGGAAAAGAGGAGGCCGAGGGTGTCTACCTTGCCGTGCCGGACCGGGAGCGGGGAGACTTCCGTTTCGCCGAGGTGAAAGGGGCCGCCGATGACATGCGGCCTCGGTTTCAGGTAGCCGATGTAGCGATTCTCCCCGTTGAAGGCGTAGTGAAACGCGGCCTCCAGCCGTCCCAGGCAACTGGCGCCGGCATAGATCGGCAATTCGGCGTCGGCGCCCACGGTGAAGCGCCGCAGGTCGTCGAAACCCATGATGTGGTCGGTGTGCTCGTGGGTGTAGAGCACCGCGTCGGTGTGCGTGATGCCCTCCCGCAGGCACTGCATCCGCAGGTCGGGACCGGTATCGACGAGCCAGGCGAGCCCGTCGGGCGCCGTCACGTGGATCGAGCAGCGGCTGCGCTGGTTCTTCGGATCGTCCGAGGTGCAGACCGCACAATCGCAACCGATCACGGGCACACCGATCGACGTGCCCGTGCCGAGGAAGACGATCTCGAATCCGGCGGCCATGTTCTTTTGCAAGCGGGAGGGGAAATGTTACATAGACTGAACTCCCTCCCCTCACAAATGCTCGCCGTCCTCAAGATCAAGAATCTCGCCCTCGTCGATGACCTGACGTGGGAACTCGGCCCCGGCCTCGTCGGCGTCACCGGCCAGACCGGCGCCGGGAAATCCATGATCGTCGGCGCGCTCAAGCTCATCCTCGGCGAGCGGGCCAACCACGACCTCATTCGCACCGGCGAAGCCAGCTGCGCCGTCGAGGCCATCTTCGAACTCGGCACCAACCTCGCCCAGGTCAACGAACTCCTCGAGGAGGCCGGCCTCGAACCGTGCGACGGCAACACCCTGGTGGTGAAGCGTGTCTTCGGAGGCAGCAGCGGCAACAAGCAGTTCGTCAACTGCTCTCCCTGCACCCTGGCGGTGCTGAAATCGGTCGGCAATCACCTCGTCGATCTACACGGGCCGCACGAGCACCAATCCCTCCTTTCCCAGGATCGCCAGTTGGCCATGCTGGATGCCTACGCCCAGGCCGGCAAGGACCGGGTCGCCTACGCGAATGCCTGGCGCACCTGGCAGGTGGCGGCCGAGAAGCTGGAGGATTTCCGCGGCCTGCGCCAGGCGACCGATTCGGAGATCGAGCTGCTGCGTTACCAGGTCGAGGAAATCGAGAGCGCGGCCATCGACCCCGACCAGGAATCCGAGATGGAGCAGCGCTACCGACTGGCTGCCAACAGCGCCAAGCTGGTCGAGCATGCCGGCGACGCCGCCCGCGGCCTGAGCGGGGCCGTCGATCAGTTGGCCGACGTGCAGAAAGCCTTTCGCGACCTGGAAAAGCTCGATCCCGCCATCGCCGATTTCACCGGCGGCTTCGAGAGCGCCCGCGTCGAACTGGAGGAGATCGATCGTTCCCTGTCCGAATACCTCGGTGATCTCGAATTCGACCCGGCCGAGGTCGAGGAGATGGAGCGCCGCATCGACCTGCTGGAAAACCTGAAGCGGAAATACGGACAGAGCCTCGAGGATGTCATCGCCTATGGCACCCAGGCCACCGAGCGCCTGCAACGCATCGACCAGCGCGAGGAAGAACTCGAACGGCTCGAGGCCGAAGCCGCCGCCGCTTTCCAACAACTCGAGAAAGCCGGCGCCGTTCTCACGAAGAAGCGGAAAGCCGCCGCTCCCAAGCTGGCCAAGGAAATCGGCAGTCACCTCGAGGATCTCGGTTTCAAGCAGAGCTACTTCGACGTGGCCCTGGCGCCGGTGAAGGAACAGAATCCCCACGCGCGCGGATTCGAAACCGTCGATTTCATGTTCGCGCCGAATCCCGGCGAACCGCCCAAGCCGCTCCGGGTGGTCGCCTCTTCCGGCGAAATGTCGCGCGTCATGCTGGCGGTGAAGAGCGCCCTCGCCGACCAGGACCAGATCCCCCTGATGGTCTTCGACGAGATCGACGCCAACGTCGGCGGCGAGATCGCCCACGCCGTCGGCCGCAAGATGGCCGCCCTCGGCGAGCGTCACCAGGTCGTGGCCATCACCCACATGCCCCAGGTCGCCGCCCTCGCGCATCATCACTACGTGGTCAGCAAGGAGTTCGCCCAGGACAAGACCAGCTCCACCCTGCGCGCCGTGAGCGAGAAGGACCGGGTCGCCGAACTGGCGAGAATGCTCGGCGGCCTCGGCGACGAGACCATGGCCCTGGCGCAATCGTTGCTGGGGAAAGGGTGACGAACGCGACCCGCGGACTCCCTCGGCCTCGCCGTTCGTAACGCAATTGCACGCCCGGTCCCGCGTTGACCGTGGGGCCCGGGCCGGTTACGATCATCCTTTCTCCCTCGCCATGCGATTTCCCTCCCGAAAACCCGGTCCGGGCCAAAGCGCTGGCCGGCGTTTTTTTCGTCCGGCGGCGGGGATGGTGATCGCGGCGGGACTCGGGCTGGGAAGTTTCGTCCGGGCCCAGGACCAGGAGCCAGCGGCAACGGCGACCGCGGATGACGCCCAGCAGCCCCAGGCCGCGGAGGCGTCCTCCTGGACCGAGGCGGACACGAAGCTGGCCAATCACTACTTCCGCCTTCTCGAGCAGAAACCGGAATACGGCAGCGTCCTCGACCTGTTGTGGGGGCTCTACGAGAAGAAAAGCCAGACGGACCTGCTGATCGACTACCTGCGGAACGCCTCGACCCAACAGGGTACGCTCGTCGCCCGAACCCTGTATGCTCACCTGCTGCGCAAGAACGAGCAACTCGACGAGGCCCGCGAAGCCTACAGCGCGATCCTCGACGACGAGCCGGAAAACGTCATCGCCCTCCGCGGCGCGGCGGAAATTTCCGACCAGCAGGGACGTTCCGCCAAGGCCCTGGCGCTCTACAATCGACTCGTCGAGCGCACGCCCGTCACCACCGAGGACGGCGTCGCCTTCCGGCTTCGCCAGGCCGCCATGCTCCGGGCGAGCGATCAACTCGACGAGGCCGCCGCGATCTGGAACGCCCTCCTCTCCGCCTGGCCGAACGACACCCGGCTCCGGAGCGAGATCGTTTCGCTGCTCATCGAGGCCGGCCGCACCGAGGACGCCATCGCCGCCCTGCGGGACCTGGCCCGGGGCAACGACCCCGCCCTGCGCCTGACTTCGCTCGATTCGCTGGCTCGCCTTTACGAATTCATCGGCGACTACGACGCGGCCTCCACCGCGATGCAGGAGGCGATGAGCCTGCTCCATTTCAAGCACCACGAGTTCGCCGCCCTCTTCGAACGGCTGGTGCGCCTCCACGAGCGCTTCGACCGCCTGCCGGAGCTGGAGAACCGGCTCGAGACCGACGCCTCGCGGGAGAATCCCTCGGAGCGATCGGTCTACCTGATGGCGGAATTCTACCGCCTCACCGCCAACCCGGTGCGCGAGGAGACCTGGGCGGAACGCCTCACCCAACTCGCGCCCGCGAACGTCGACTACCAGCTGCGGCTCGTCGACACGCGGATGGAGAACGACCACTACGCCGCCGCCGCGGAAACCCTCGACGCCCTCATCGCCTCGCAGTCGGAGGCGCCCCTCGCCCTCACCCTGCTCCGGAGCCGGGTGGCGCTGAACCTGGAAGGCCGCGCCGCCGCCGAGAAGGTGATCGATGCCTTCCTCGCCCGCTGGCCCGACGCCGACCTCGATACCCTCGGCACCATCCTGACCTTTGCCCGCGAGCACTACCTCGACGGCCTCGTGGAGCGGTTGCTCGGCGGCGACAACGGCAAGCTGCTGGCGGGCGGCGACCGCGAGTCGGCCCCGGCCGAGCTGGCCCGTTTCTTCCACGAGCGCGGCCGCACCCGGCAGGCGGAGGAGACGCTTCTCGGCTACGTGGCCGAGGCCGAAGGCTCCCCCTCCCTCAAGGCCGCCCGTCTCGCGGAGGTGACGGCCGTTTTCCGCGAGATGGACCTGACCACCGCGGCGGTGAAAGCCATCGAGGAGGCCATCGCCCTCGCGCCGGAGAATCTCGACTACCGCACCACCCGGGCGGAGATCCACATCGACCGGAAGGAAACCGAACAGGCGATCGCGGCTTTCGAGACGATCTGGGAATCCCTGCCGGACCTGAAATCGCGCACCGAGATCGACCAGCGCATCTTCAGCCTGCTCCGCGGCCTCACCGACGAGAACACCACCGTCGGTCCCGCCTCCGCCGCCGGCGGACTGCCCCCGACCGGCGGGCGCCCGAAGACACTCGAGGAATACCGGCGCATGGCCGCGGCCGTCAACCGGAGCGCCCGGGCCGCCGACGATCCTCCGCCCCAGCGCCTGGTCGATTACTACAACCAGATCAAGGACGAGGCCAGGACCGAACCCTCGGTGGCGACCCGCTACCGCGCCGCCTGGTGGGCGTTCAAGCTCCAGGATACCGCCGAAGCCAGCCACCAGCTCAACACCGCCCGGGAAGAAGCCGGTGCCGAGCCGGTGGTCGAGATCGAGAAACTGCAGCTCTCGCTGGCCGAGTTGTACCAGCAGTATCCGCTGATCGCCCGCCAACTGCAGACGCTGATGAAGATCGATCCCGAGAACGAGCGGGACTATCGCCAGCGCTGGGCCGAGGCCCGCTTCGAACTCGGCTACGAGGACGAGGGAATCCGCGCGCTCGAGGAACTCGCCCAGGATCCCGAGGTCTCGCTCAACACCCTGAAGACCCTCGCCTCGCTCTACCAGCGCCAGGGGCGCACCCAGGCCCAGGTCGAGGTCTGGCAGGAGGCCTACCGCCGCGGAAACCTTTTCGAGAAGCGGCGCATCATCAAGCAGCTCTCCACCACCCTGATCGAGCTGGGCCGGCACGAAGACGCGCTCAAGGCGCAGATGGACCTGATCCAGCGGGAGACCGACCGCATCCAGCAGCGCAAGCAATTCGATTCCCAACTCTCGGTGGCCACCCGGCATTTCCTGGTCGAGTGGCTGGTGAACCGCTACCGGGAACTGGCGCAGCAGAATCCGTTCGATCGCTTCTACCCCGAGGCCCTCGCCCGCACCCTGCAGGCGAAGGGGGACTACGACGACGCCTTCGCGGCGATGAAGCGGGCCTACTACATGTCCGGCCAGGACCGCGAGCTGCTGGCGGAGCTGGGCGAACTGGCCGGTCTCACCAAGGACCTCAAGGCCGCCATCTACTACCGGCGCCAGATGATCGCGCTGAACGAGGACGACGCCAGCCCCGAGACCTGGCGATCGCTGATCCGGATGATGGAACGCGACCTGCGGGTGGGCGAAGCGGACCAGATCCGGGAACGGCTCGAGAGCAAGTTCACCCAGGACGCCGATTTCCTCGTCCAGCTGGCGAAGGAGTATCGCGAATCCGGCCGCTACGGCGCCGCCCAGCGGGTGCTCGAGCGACTCACCTCCCTGCGTCCCTGGGATGCCGCTTCGTGGCTGGCCTACGGGCTCGTCCTGAACCAGCGCGGTCTTTCCACCGAAGCGCTGGCGGCGTTCGAAAAGACGATCGAGGAACCCCGCGAGACCGCGATCGCCTCGGATCCGAACCGCCGCACCGCCTTCTGGCCGGTGGTCGCCAGCGATCACAATACCGAGATCCGCTCCTCGGCCAAGGATGCCA
>JAUIGT010000190.1 GCA_030432615.1 Verrucomicrobiia bacterium | reverse complement strand
GTTTCTCGCGGGAAAAAATGAAAAAAATTTCTCCTCCTCCCGTAACAATCCCGAAAAGAAGTCGCAGTAAAGGGGGAAAGCAGATTTTCAGAATTTGGTTTTCGATCCCGGTACCGGTCATTCCTGTCTCTGAAAGCGAACATTATATCCAGGGGGGTTCGCTTCGTGACAGGATGGCCGGTATCGCCTTTTCGGGCGCGAACGGATCATGTTGAGGGAACGAGCGCTTCAAAGCGGTCCCGGAGGCGCTCTCCTCGATCGGGATTGAGCTGGCGGAAGGCGGCGATTCGCCCCCGCAGGCGCTGAAGAAACTCGGTTTCCGTCTCGTCGGCTTCGAGGGCGGCGGCGATGCCACGGGATTCGCATCGGTGCAGGATGGCCCGGAGTTCGTCCCAGGTGGCGCGCGCGGCGTTGGGCCGAACGTTGACCACGACGCCGGCGATCCGTTGCCGCTGATGGGCGCGCATCAGCTGGGTCTTGTGATGTTCGCAGGCGAAACCTTCCTCGAGCACGATCGCGGCCACGTGTCGGGCGAAGCGGGCGCCGCCGCGAACGAACTCGGGAGCGTCCCCGCTGAAGGCGAGGTCGTCGGCGTAGCGGGTGTAGCGGGCGCCGGCCGCGCGGGCGAGCCCGGCGAGACGGCGATCGAGGCGAAAGGCGATGGCATTCGACAGGGCTGGAGAGGTGGGCGCGCCCTGGGGAAGATGGGGCAGGCGAAGCCGCTGGCGCGCTTCCCAGGAAAGGCGGCGGCCGGGTGCGGATTCCAGTACCGGCAGGGGAGTGCGGTGGCAGCAGAGAGCGGCGAGCAGGGCGGCGACCTCGCCGGGATAGCCCATGCGGCGAAAGAGTGAGGCGACGCGCGGCTGGTGGATGGAGGGAAAGAACTGGCGCAGGTCGAGTCGCAGGACCAGCGAATGACCGGCGTGCGGCTCGGCGAAAGTCCGGATCGATCGACCGCGACGGAATCCGTGGGCGGCTTCGTGTACGGGAATGGCGGCCACGAGATCGTGCAGGAGGGTTCGCTGGATCGATTTCAGGAAGGGTTTCGGCGATTCGATGAGCCGATCCGGGCCGCGTCGTTTCGGGATCCAGCGGCAATGATAGTGCCGCCACGAATCCGGTCGCGCGGAGTGCTCGCGACATCGCCCCGCGAACCAATCCAGTTCCGCCGGTCGGAGCCCCAGCCAGTCGGCGAGATCGCCGGGGGTGGCCAGCCGGGGCGTCCGCGGCAGCGACCACCGCAGGTCCGGAGCGGGAAGAGGTTCGACGAGGAAGGAGCGCGGTCGCACGAAGGAGGGACCATGCGCTCGCGCGAGGCGGCGGAAGGCCGGCATTTCCCGGAGCCGGGCCGCGAGGTCGGTCTCGCTTTCGTCCGCCGCAGCGACCGGTCCGAGCTGGTCGGCGAGTCGGCGAATTTCCGCCGTTTCCAGGCGCAGGGAGCGAGTGAGAGCCCGATCGATCGATTCCCCCGGCGCGGTGCGAAGCTCGGCCCGGAGCGCTCTCGCCAGTGCGGAGGCCGCCGCTTCGATCGGGTCGCCGGGATCGGATTCAGACACGCCCCGATCATTCACAGATCGCCGGTCGGGAAAACCGGAAACCGCGATTCGACGGCGAAAAAGAAACCGGGAGCGTGAGATTGGAGACCGCCGCCCCGACGCGTCCCGATCTCCGCGGCCAGTCGGGCGTCAGTTCCTGGCGCCCCCGCGGCCGCGGGCCGTGATGGGCGGAGTGGAGAAATCCCGGGGATGCCCCGGAACGGCGTGGGGCCGAACGACAAACCTGCGAACAGGTGGAAACGAACGACCGGTGCCGGCTCGGGACGGCGGCTCCGGCGCGATTCTAGCGCACGCCCCTCGCAGTCGGCAAGCTCGCGGCAAGGCGGTCATCATCCGTGATGACGGCGAATTCGGGATTGCCGGGCGTGACCATTCCGGCGCAGAATGCGCCATCCCGATGAAAGCCCCGCGATCGATTGTTCTCCTGCTGAGCGTCCTGGCCTTGGTCCTCGATTTTTCCGCGAGTGCCGAAGAGACGGCAAACGCGAAACCGGCCGCTCTCCGGGTCGCGCTCTACACCGACACCGGGACCGGCGACAGTCGCGAGAAGGTCGCCGGCGCACTGGGCGAGGATGGCGACGTGAAGCTCGTGCGCATGACCGCTGCCGACATCCAGGCGGGCGGACTCGAGGCGGAGAAGATCGACGTCCTCATCCATCCCGGCGGCAGCGGCAGCAAGCAGGGCAAGGCGCTCGGAGAGAAGGGTCGCCGGGCGGTGCGCGATTTCGTTTCCCGTGGGGGCGGCTACGTCGGATTCTGTGCCGGCGCCTACCTGGCGACGAACGACTACGACTGGTCGCTGGATCTCATCGACGCCAAGGTCGTGGACCGGCGACACTGGGCGCGGGGCAAGGGAGACGTGGAGGTGGAACTCTCGCCCGCGGGCCGGTCGTTGCTGGGAACGGACAGCGAGAAAGTCGTCATCTACTACGCCCAGGGGCCGCTCCTCGGCCGGCCGGAGTGGGACGATCCCGAGACGCCCGACTACGAGAGCCTCGGGATCTATCGCACCGAGATGGCCAAGAACGGCGCGCCGCAGGGCGTGATGGCCCGCACCACCGCCATCGCCCGGGCCGAGTTCGGGAAAGGCCGGGTCTTCTGTTTCAGCCCGCATCCGGAACTCACCGAGGGGCTCGCCCATTTCGTGCCTCGCGCGGTGCGGTGGGCTTCCGGCGAAAAGTCCGCTGAGTGAAGCTGCGGATCGATTTTTTCCAGAATACCACCCGACCCGACCATGAGCGAAACGCCTCCTCCTCTCCCCGCCGGGCAGTCATCCGTCCCGGAAGTCCAGGGCGATGCCACCGGAGGAGTCATTCCCTACAAGAACCCGCAGGCGCTCACCGCCTATTATCTCGGCATTTTCGCGTTGATCCCGGTGATCGGTTTCTTCCTCGGCATCGCCTCGGTGGTGCTGGGCATTCTCGGGCTTCGCTATCGCAAGGCCAACCCGCAGGTCCGTGGTTCCGTGCACGCCTGGATCGGCATCATCCTGGGCGCCGTGGTCGTCATCGGTCACCTCGCGCTGGTGGGGTTGATGGTGTTCGTGGGCTGAACACCCCGGCGGACGTGCATTGACCCGAGCCGGGTTCCGTCGTAAACGAGTTCCATGCCTGCCACTGCCGCCGATCGCGCCGTCCGCATTCGCGAAGTCGAACTCTTCTTTCTGCCCGTGGAAATGCGGGTGCCGCTGAAGTTCGGGAACCAGGTGCTCGATTCGGTCACCTGCGCCCGGGCGCGGGTGCGGGTCGAGGACCTTTCGGGAGCGTCGCGCGACGGTTGGGGCGAGACGCCGCTCTCGGTCGGTTGGGTCTGGCCGGCGCCCATCGATTACGAGCTGCGCCACCGGGCGATGAAGGATTTCACCATCAAGGTGGCGGAGGCCTACGCCGACTTCGAGGAACGCGGTCACGCTTTCGAGATCGGTCACGCCTTCATCGAGGGTCGGCTGGAGCAACTGCGGGAGGAATTCAACGCCGAACGCCCCGAGGCGGAGCATCTCCCGCATCTCGCGGCCCTGGTCTGCTTCTCGCTCTTCGACATCGCCGCCCACGATGCCTTTGGCAAGATCCACGATTGCCCGACCTACGCCACCTACGGTCCCGAGTTCCTGACGCACGACCTCAGTCATTACCTGGAACCGGCCGCCGGCGCCGACCAGGTCGATTTTTCGGGCAAATACCCGGCCGATTTCCTGGCCAAGGATGCGCCGAAGAAACTGCCCGTCTGGCACCTCGTGGGCGGGCTCGATCCGCTGGCGGAGTCCGACCTCACCGGCGACGAACCCGACGACGGCTACCCGGTGCTGCTGCGAGACTGGATTCGCCGCGACGGGTTGAACTGCCTCAAGATCAAGCTGCGCGGCAACGACCGTGATTGGGACTACGCCCGGCTCGAGGCCATCGGCCAGATGGCCGAGGAAGAGGACGTCGATTGGCTGACGACCGATTTCAACTGCACGGTCACCGATCCCGACTACGTCAACGGGATCCTCGATCAGCTGAAGGATGATTTTCCCAGCTGCTACCGGCGCATTCTCTACGTCGAGCAGCCCTTTCCCTACGATCTCGAGGCGAACCGCATCGACGTCCACAGCGTCAGCGCCCGCAAGCCGCTCTTCATGGATGAGAGCGCCCACGATTGGAAATACGTCCGCATGGGCCGTGAACTCGGCTGGACCGGCGTGGCGTTGAAAACCTGCAAGACCCAGACCGGGGCGCTGCTCAGCCTCTGCTGGGCCAAGGCCCACGGGATGACCCTGATGGTGCAGGACCTGACCAACCCGATGCTCGCCCAGGTGCCGCATTTCCTCCTCGCCGCCCACGCCGAAACCATCATGGGAGTCGAGAGCAACGGCATGCAGTTCTACCCCGACGCCAGCCTGCCGGAGCAGGAGATCCATCCCGGTCTCTACCGGAGGCAAGGGGGTGTGCTCGACGGATCGACCCTGTCCGACCAGGGATTCGGCTATCGCGTCAGCGAGATCGAGCGCGAACTGCCGGAACCGGTGGCGAGTTTCGGCGGGTAACCCATCGGATCCAGCCAACAAGAAAAACGGAGGAATCGCATCGTGAACCTGACCGAACAAATCGAACGCATGCACCAGTTCGCCTGGTGGCTGATCTGGGGCGTGGCCCTCCTGGTGGCGGTGATCGTGGTGGTTTCCGTGCTCGACGTGATCAAGCCCCGCCGCGTCGTGGACCGGGCGCGAAAGTCCCGGGGGATCGACCTGATGGCCAACGTGGTCGACGAGGCGATGTTCTTCCGCTCCCTGCGAGGGCAGCGAATCGGCCTCGCGGTGCTGGCCGCCACCTTCGGGATCGCGTTCTGCCAGGTCGGTTTCTCGAAGCTGGAACACTGGCGGGGCGAGTTGCAGAAGAGCACCGAGACGGCGCTGGAGGCGCGGGCCACCGCCCTGTGGTTGCAGCAGCGGGAGGAGGCTCCGGCCACCATCGAGAAACTGGAAGCCGTTCAGGATAAGACCAACGCGTTGCAGGAAGCGATCCGGAATGATTCCCCGGACCAGGGGGAAAAGCTGGAGGCGTTGAAGGCCTCGCTCTCCGACTTCGTCGAAGACGCCAAGCCGCGCCGGGAATCGCTCGAGGAACTCGGCGAAACGCTCCGTCAACTGGAAGAACTGCGAGGCGACGCGGGCAAGGACAAGGAAGAGACCGAGCCATGATCGATCTCCTCCTCGTCATGGGCGTGTCCGGCTGCGGCAAATCGACCGTCGGCACCAGGCTGGCCGAGCGACTGGGCGGCAGTTTCCTGGAAGGCGACGACTTTCATCCTCCGGAAAACAAGCGGCTCATGGGCGCGGGTGTTCCGCTCACCGACACGGAGCGCTGGCCGTGGTTCGACATTCTGCGGAGCGCGATCGACGAGTCGCTCGGCGACGAGAAAAAGCGTCCCGTCGTGCTGTCGTGCTCGGCCCTGAAGCGGAGCTATCGCGACTACCTGCTGCGCGGCTTCGAGGGCCGTTCGCGGATCATTTTTCTCGAGGGAAGTTTCGAACTCATCCACGGACGCATGGAAAGCCGCGAACACGAATACATGCCGGCCTCGCTGCTGGAGAGCCAGTTCGCGACGCTGGAAGCGCCCGCCCCCGAGGAAAACGCGATCCAGCTGAGCATCGAGCACCCGGCCGAGGAACTGGTGGAGGCGGTGTTGGCGGAGTTGGGGTCGTCGTAGAACGGGTCCCCAGGCCCGTTTCGTCAGGACTTCCCACAACCGATAGACGGGCCGGGAGACCCGTTCCACTTCGCTGTCGCCGTCAGTTCCCGCTCAGCAGGCCTCTCCGCGATCCGCCATTGCCGACGTAGGCGACGGGGAGGGTGCCGGCGAGCTGGGGTTGCGGTTGCGCGGCGGGTTGAGGCTGCTGCGGTGCTGCGGCCATCTGCGGCTGTTGCCGGGGAGCCTGGATGCGGCGGTAGTGGCGCTCGACCCGGGAGAGGAACCACTTCCAGGTGGCGCCCGGCTGCCCGTTTTCGAGAAGGAAGTGGGGGCAGTTCTTGTGCGGGGTGGAGTAGCCTTTCCGCGGCCAGTGGTAGTGAGGCACGACGTTGGAGAGCGGGATGTTGTGGTAGTACATCAGCGAGGCCGTCAGCTGGGCGGTGCGGTCGATGGTCTTGGCGAGGTCGTTGCCCTTGTGCTCACACATTTCGATCCCGATGGAGTAGCGGTTCCCGGGACCGTCGAAGTCGGCGTGTTCGCCGCGCTCGTTGGTGGGGATGTGCTGGATGACGACGTCGTCCTGCACCGTGAAATGCCAGCAAAGGTAGCCGCAGACTCCACCGCGCAGGGCGCCGCGCTTGAGCGCCTTGGCGTGGGCGTAGGCGTCGCCGGTGTAGTTCTGGGTGCTGTGAATGGTGATGTAGCGCGGCTGCATCGGCCGATCCAGTCGCCGCCCGTAGCTGCCCTTGCGGATGGGGTCGCTCTTCACCTGGACGTATTTCTGCAACTGCTGCGGTGTGATCGGCGTCTTCGGCACGGGGCCGAGCTGGGCTTCCCAGGACAGCCCCCGGCTGCTGTTGGTGGCGCAGGATGCCAGCAGAAGGGAGGCGGCGGCAAGGGGCAGCAGGGCGACGGGGGTGACGCGGAAACGAAGCGTGGATTTCACGGGTGTCTGGGGTCGTCCTCGGTGCGGGTTCGGTGATTCGAGCGGTCCGGCGAAACACGATACGACAAGAGCCGGGGCTTTGCAGTCCCTGATTGCGCAACGGTTTCGGCTTGGTGGCGCGGGACGGGTCGCGATAGCCTCGCGTCTCGGAACGAAAAGAATGCTCGACCCTCATGATCCGCTCTCCCCGATTCTCTCTTCCCTGCGCGCTGCTCTTCGCGTCGATGGCTCCGTTCATCTGCCAGTCCGCCGACGGACCACGGGTCCTGGCGGACGGCGAGTTGCCGAACGACACCCGGCTCGCCGAACCGGTGACGCTTCACGACTACCACCCGTTCCGTCCGGTGGCCTCGAAGGCGGAATGGGAACAGCGCCAGCGCGACATCCGTGACCGCATCCAGGTGGCCTGCGGTCTCTGGCCGATGCCGACGAAGACGCCGCTGAATCCGATCGTGCATGGCAAAGTCGAGGGCGACGGCTTCACCGTGGAGCGCGTCATCCTGGAGAGTTTTCCCGGGCATTTCGTCACCGGGAGCCTGTTTCGGCCGGCGGGGGATTCGTTGGGAGTCGGGGAGAAGGACGGAAAACGTCCCGCGGTCCTCTGCCCGCACGGGCACTGGAAGGACGGACGATTCTACGATTCCGGCGACGCCCAGGCGCTGGCGCAGATCGCCCAGGGCGGCGAACGATTCGTGGCGGCGGCGCACAATCCCATCATCGCCCGTTGCGTCCAGCTGGCGCGGATGGGCTGCGTGGTCTTCGCCTACGACATGATCGGCTACGCGGACTCGATGCAGTTCGCCGAGCATCGTCGCGGTCCCCGCGAATCCATGAACTCGCCCGAGATGGGGAAATGGGGCTTCGTCAGTCCCCAGGCCACCGGTCGGTTGCAGACGAATTTCGGGCTCCAGACCTGGAACAGCATCCGGGCGCTCGACTTCGTCCTCGGGCTGGACGGCATCGACGAGGGTCGTGTGCTCGTCACCGGAGCCAGTGGCGGCGGCACCCAGACCCAGATGCTGGCGGCGATCGACGAGCGGGTCACGGCTTCCTTTCCCTGCGTGATGCCCTCCACTTCGATGCAGGGCGGCTGCACCTGCGAGAACACCCACCTGCTCCGCATCGGCCAGGGCAACATCGACATCGCCGCAGCGGTGGCGCCGCGACCGCAGGGGATGACGGCCGCCGACGACTGGACCATCGAGCTGGAAACGAAGGGCTATCCCGACCTGAAGAACCTCTACGAGATGGTCGGCGCGCCGAAGAACTACGAGGCCCACTTCGACATCCACTTCAAGCATAACTACAATCATGTCTCCCGGACCCACCTGTATCAGTTCGTGAACCGCCACTTCGGTCTGGGATTGAAACAGCCGGTGTTGGAGCGTGATTTCGAGCGCTTGCAGAAACCGGAGCTGACCGTGTGGACGGAGGATCACCCGGCCCCGAGCGGGGACCAGGTCGGCGATGCCCACGAGCGGGCGCTGAACCGGCACTGGGCCGAGGATTCTGACGCGCAGCTCGCTCCGCTGCTGGCGCCGAAGGACGGCGAGGCCCTGGCGAAAAGCCGCGAGGTGCTGGGACGCGCCGCCGAGATTCTCATCGGGCGCGGGGTTCCGGCGGCCGCCGACGTGAACTTCGGGCTCGTGGGCAAGGAGGAGCGCAACGGCTTCATCGAGATGACCGGGCTCATTGGCAACGAGAAGCACGGCGAGGAAATCCCGGCCGCGTTCGCCTTTCCCGGGCGCGACACCTGGAACGGCACCGTGGTGCTCTGGCTGTCGCCCGACGGCAAGGCGGGGCTTTTCGACGGGGACGAGGGCAACCTGCGCGAGCCGATCCGCAAACTGATCGATCGCGGTGTGGCCGTGGTCGGGCTCGATCTGTTCGAGCAGGGCGAGTTCCTCAATCCCGGCGAAACCGTGACCGAGAATCCGCACACCACCTATTCCAAGAACGGCCAGGAACTGCCCGCCGACAGCTGGCAGCGTTCCTCGGTCTACTACTACGGTTACAACCACGGCATCTTCGCCCGACGGGTTCACGACATTCTCACCGCGCTGACCTTCGTGCGGAATCACGAAACCTGGCAGGTGAAGAAGGTCGGCATCGCCGGCGAGTCCGGCACCGGTCACTGGATCGCCGCCGCCCGTGCCGTTGCCGGGGCCGACATCGATCGTGCGGTGGTCGATACCGCCGGGTTCCGCTTCGCCAAGCTGGAATCGGACTGGGACGCGGACTTTCTCCCCGGAGCGATCAAGTACGGCGATCTCGGCGGCTTCCTGACCCTGTCCGCTCCCCACGCGCTGATGCTCGTCGATGGCGACGAGAGACTCGGGAAGGCCGTCCGGTCCGCCTATGAAGCCGCGGGAGAAGCCCCGAATCTGAAACTGGGTGGCGACGCCGCTGCCGCGCTGAATTTCCTCGCCGAATGAGACCATGAAACGACTGCCCTCCTTTTTCCCCCTCGTCCTCGTCGCCCTCGTCGGCGGCGCCTGTCTGCTGCTGGTGCGCGGCCAGGAAGAGAAACCCGCCGCACCCGACACGGGGTGGAAGGCGGGAGCCGCCTCGGTGATGATCACGCCGGAGGAACCGCTCTGGATGGCCGGCTACGGCGGACGCAAGGCGCCGGCGGAAGGCAAGCTGACCGAGTTGTGGGCGAAGGCCCTGGCGCTGGAGGATGCCGGGGGAAATCGGGCGCTGGTGCTGAGTCTCGACCTGGTCGGGATCGATCGCGAGATGTCGCAACGGATCTGCGAGGGCATCGGCGAGCAACACGGGCTCGAACGCGAGCAGATCGCCATCGCCACCTCCCACACCCACAGCGGCCCCGTCGTGGGCCGGCGTAACCTGGGACCTTTGCACTGGTGGCGGGTGGAGCCGGATCAGCAGGCGAAGATCGATGCCTACGCCGAGACCTTGATCGGGAAAGTCGTGACCGTCGCCGGTGAAGCGATCGGGAAACTGGCGCCGGCCCGTGTCCAGCAGGGCAGCGGCCACGCGACCTTCGCCGTCAACCGGCGCGAGAACAAACCCTACGACCAGGTGCCCGAATGGCGCGTCCGGGGCGAGTTGAAGGGGCCGGTCGATCACGACGTGCCCGTGCTCAGTGTGCGCGATCCCGAGACCGCGGAATTGCGCGCCGTGCTCTTCGGCTACGCCTGTCACGCCACCGTGCTCGGTGGGCAGGAGTGGTGCGGGGATTATCCCGGTTATGCACAGATGGCGATCGAGGAGAAGAACCCCGGCTGCGTGGCGCTTTTCTGGGCCGGCTGCGGGGCTGACCAGAATCCTCTGCCGAGAAAGACTGTCGAGCTGGCGGAAAGCTACGGCGAGCGGCTCGCCCTCGCGGTGCAGAAGGAGCTGGAGTCGCCTATGGCGGCCCTGGCGCCCAGCGTGGTGACGCGCTTTCGCGAAATCGACGCCCCGCTCGCCGAGGTGCCGACGGTGGAGGCCCTGGAGAAGACCGCCGCCGAGGACCCCGACGGCTACGAGGGAGCCCGCGCCCGTTTTCTCCTTCACGAGCGGACCAAGAACGACGGCGCCGACATCGGACTCGATCGCACCTTTCCCTTTCCAGTCGGCGTTTGGACGATCGGGGCCGGCAAGGATCCCGTCGATTTCATCTGGCTCGGCGGCGAGGTCGTGGTCGATTACGCGAATCGCCTGAAGCGCGAGCGCCACGGTCGTCGCACCTGGGTGGCCGGCTACGCCAACGACGTCATGGCCTACATCCCGTCACTCCGCGTCTTGAAGGAAGGCGGTTATGAAGGCGGCGGCTCGAACGTTTACTACGGACTGCCGGCCCTGTGGGATGAATCGATCGAGGAGACGATCATCGGGGCCGTGCACGAGATCGATCCGGTGGAGTGAATCACTCATACCATTTCCGAGAAAAAACCTGACGATTTTCGGAGGCGGTTTTTCTCGGGGCGAGGCACGAGGAGGACGCGATGCGGGCATCGCAACCGACGAGCAACGAAGCAACCGGGGAGAAC
>JAUIGT010000189.1 GCA_030432615.1 Verrucomicrobiia bacterium | reverse complement strand
ATGGGGAGACAAGGACCCGCCTTCACCGGAATCGCGTGACTGAGTGATATTCGGAACCAAGGAGAAGGTCGTTTTTTTCCGCATGGGAGAGCTATACCTCACTGAATCGCAACGAAGCCAGCGATCAAAAGGGCCGCAGCCCGCCAGGGTCGATCGAGAGCCAGTCCGGCAAAGCCGCTTCTCCCATCCCAAAAACAACCACAATTTTTCGTTTCAGGGTTTTTCAACAGTCTCCTAGGGTGGCCGGGGACCGACCAGCGAGAGAGAGCAATGGGTATCGAACCGCATCTCATCGACCCGGTCCGCCCGGGTCCGGAAGGCATCGCAATACCGATGGGTCTTGACGAAGATCGCCTCTTCCGTCATCGGGGCCACCTCCTCCTTCAGCGCCTGCTGACCATTCATTCGGCCTCCCGACCCACGGGAAAACCAGGATGGCGAGAGGGATCCAGGGTCGGAGGGGACGGAAACGGGCCATGCAGATCGCGAACACCGAAGATCGAGGATCCCGCGATCTCACCGCCCCTTGACACAACGATCCCGGATTGCGATTCTTTTCCTTCATGAAGTGGCTGGCTCCAATCTCTCTGGCCCTGGCTCTCCTCTCGATCCTGATCACCCATCCGAATGGGCGATGGTATTGCACGGTGGAGCACGACTTCTGTGATTCTCCCCTGACGACGGATGCGGATTCACCGGCCAGCTGTTGCCAGAAAGCTCCCCCGAAGCGCCCGACTTCTCCCTGCTGCGTGGAAGTGACTTCGGAGTGGCAGTTGGTTGCCGTTCCCACCGGTTACCATCTTCCCGAGCCGAGCTCCACCGACTGGTTCGGTCCGATGCTTGCCACGCCTTCCTTCGAGGGCAGCTTGCCCGGAACGGCGGAACGACTCCTTCATGGGGGCAATGATCCACCGCAGCTCCCTGGCGTGCCCGTGCGCACGCTCTTCTCGGTGCGCCTGATCTGATCAGTTCATTCGTCAGTCTCCCGCCGAAACCGGGAGACAGGGGCGGCCGGAGATTTGCCATTCCGCCCGCCCCCGGCTTTCCCCACTTCCGGAATGCTCCCGGTCGTGGCCCGCTCCCGTCCACTCATCCTGCCGGGCTCGATGTATCCCGGCCTTTCAAAACGCAAAGGCACTCTTGCCGTCACCGTGAAATCCTCTCTCTCCTCCCTGGTCAAATCGAAGCCGTCCCTCTCGTCGCCCGTCGACGCGAGGAGTGGCGCACCTCCCTTGTCCCCGGATTGGCGTTCCCGGGGCGCGGCGCTTCTGCCCTGGGGAATGCTCATGGGTTTCCTCGCCCTGCTGGCCGTGTTGTTCGGGGACCGCCTCATCCCGGCTCGAGCACTGACGATCGCCACCGTGGTCACGGTTCGCCAGGGAGGCGAGGTCGCCGATGCTATTTCAGATCCACCGAGCGTACCGAGCCAGGTTCCCTCCGATGTCCGCCCGCCCGAGGACGTTTTCGACGGGGCGATGCTCTTCCAGGCTTCCGGCTGGATCGAACCCGATCCCTATCCGGTCATGGCCACGGCTCTCGTGGACGGGATCATCAAGACCGTGGAGGTCCTGGAGGGCGAGGACGTTCAGGCGGGGCAGTTGCTGGCGACGCTCGTGGACGACGATGCCCGCCTCGACCTCGATACGGCGAGGAACCAACTCGCGTCCCTCCGGTCGCAGGCCGCGGCCCAAGGTCATGAGGTCGCCGTCGCCGAAGCGGAGATAGCAAGCCTCGGGAAGCAGGTCACCGCGGCCCGTGCCCGCCGCGACGAGACCGCGGACCTCGCGGATCGGTTGGAGCGCTCCGCCGCCTCCTCCGCGGGGAGCGTGGCGGAACGCGAAGTGGCTCGCAATCGGTTGGAATTGGCAACCCGGGAAGCCGAGATCGAGGCGCTCGCCGTCACAGAGGCCGAGTTGAAAGCCAAGCTCCGGCAACTGGAAGAGACCAGCCGGGATTACGAAGCCCGGATCGCAGAGGCCGAGACGGAAGTCGCCCGTCGGAAGCTCGCCCTCGACCGCACCCGGATCGAGTCCCCCATCGACGGCCGCGTTCTCCGCCTGCTCGCCATGCCCGGCCAGAAGAAGATGTTGCGGATGGACGACCACCTCTCTTCCACGGTCGCGATCCTCTACGATCCGCGCCACCTCCAGGCCCGCATCGATGTCCCTCTCGCGGAGGCCGCCGGACTCGCGATCGGCCAACCGGTTCGCCTTCGTTCCGAGTTGCTCCCCGACGCGATCTTTCGTGGCCGGGTCACCCGGATCGTGGGCGAAGCCGATCTCCAGCGGAATACCCTCCAGGCCAAGGTGACGATCGAGAACCCCGATGACCGACTCCGGCCGGAGATGCTCTGCCGGGCCGAGTTTCTCGCCTTCCCCTCGACCGAGGATTCCGACCGGAACCAGGCTGACCGATCGAAGCCCCTGGCCAAGGGAACCCGCGTCCGCGTGTTCCTTCCCTCGGCGGCTGTCCTCGACGAGGACGGTTCCGGTTCCGGGAAGGCGCGCGTCTGGAGAGTCGATTCCTCCGGCAATCACGTCATTCCCCAGTCCGTGACCCTCGGGCGCGAGTTCCGCGAGGACCATCGCCTGGTTCTGGAGGGCCTGAGACCCGGGGACCGCGTCGTCCTCGATCCACCACCGGACCTCGAGGCCGGGGAACGGTTTCGTGCCGCGAATGTTTTCCCCGCTTCGTCCGCATCTCCTTCCTCTACTTCCCCATGAACCCTTCCCCCGAGAACACCCCCTACATCCGTTGCCGGGGACTCACCAAGGTCTACCGGAAAGGAAAGATCACCGTGACCCCGCTCGAGAAACTCGATCTCGACGTCCGGCGCGGCGAATTCCTCGCCCTGATGGGCCCCTCGGGCTCCGGCAAGACCACCCTGCTCAACCTCATCGCCGGCATCGACCAGCCGACCGACGGAAAACTCGAGATCGGCGGTCGGGACATCGCCACGCTTTCCCGCGGCCAGCTGACCGACTGGCGCGCCCACCATTGCGGCTACGTATTCCAGCTCTACCACCTGGTTCCCATTCTCTCCGCCTACGAGAACGTGGAGCTGCCACTCCTCCTCGACTCCTCCCTGTCGCGAAAACAGCGAAGGGAAAAGGTGCTCGCCGCGCTCGAACTCGTGGGACTGAGCGACCGGGCCGACCACCGGCCCGCCGAACTCTCCGGGGGGCAGGAGCAGCGGGTCGCCATCGCGAGGGCCATCGTCGCCGACCCGGGTCTCATCGTCGGGGATGAACCCACCGGAGATCTCGATCGCGAAGCCGGAGACCAGATTCTCGACCTACTCCGCGAGTTGTCCGGAACCCACGGAAAGACCATCGTCATGGTCACCCACGACGCCCGGGCCGCCGCCGCCGCCGAACGAACCCTGCACCTCGAGAAGGGGCGCCTCATCGAGAGCGGCCACGTATCCTCCCGGGCCGCCGAAACCGTCGCCAGCGCCGAATGACACGTCTCCTTCATCTCGCGGTTCTCGCCTTCAAGCAGGTGACCCGCCATCGCCTCCGCACCATCCTGACGCTGGCGGGAGTGGCTACGGGAATGTTTCTCTTCACCGCCGTGGAGACGATGCAGTCGAGCCTGCGGGTCGCGACGGAAGCCAGCGCCGGAGACACCACCCTGGTCGTCTACCGGGAGAATCGTTTCTGCCCCCTCACCTCGCGGCTGCCGGAACACTACCTCGGCGAGATCCGCCGCATCGAGGGCGTCCGCGAGGTCCTTCCCATCCAGATCGTGGTCAACAACTGCGGCGCCAGCCTCGACGTGATCGCCTTCCGCGGCGTTCCTCCCAAGGATTTGCGACGTTACAACCCCGATCTCGAACTCCTCGCCGGCTCTTTGGAGGAGTGGACACGCCGTGGCGATGCCGCCTTGGTGGGCGAACACTTCGCCGCCCGCCGCGGGCTGAACCCGGGCGACCAGTTCGAGGCGGTCGGGGTACGGGTCTCCGTCGCCGGAATCGTCCGCTCCCCCCATCCCCAGGACGGCAACGTCGCCTACGTCCACCTCCCCTTCCTGCAACAGGCATCGAACATCGGCCTGGGCACCGTCACCCAGTTCAACGTGAAGGTCGATTCCTCCGAACTGCTCGACCCGGTCGCGAATCGGATCGACGAGATCTTCGCCTCCGATGCCGAACCCACCAACACCCGCCCCGAAAAGGCCTTCTTCGCCCAGACGGCGCAGGACCTGATCGACATCATCCGCTTCACCCGCTGGCTCGGCATCGGCGCGGTCCTGGCCGTCCTCGGACTCGTCGCCAATTCCCTGCTTCTCGTCGCCCGGGGACGGGTCAAGGAGAACGCCATACTCCAGACCCTCGGTTTCCCGCGGCTTTCGGTGGGAACCCTGATGGTCTGGGAGGGAATCCTCCTGGGCTTTTTGGGCGGAGTCGTGGGGAGCGGTCTGGCGGCACTCTTCTTTCACTGGAAGCGGTTCACCTTCGGCAACGAGGGCCTGACCCTGGCGCTCGATCCCAGTCTCACGGTGACCGTCACCGGGCTCTTGCTCGCCGTCGCCCTCGGTCTGCTCGCTTCCCTCTGGCCGGCCTGGGTCGCCTCCCGCAATCCCATCGTCACTTCGCTGAGGCAGGGCTGAAGAGAAATATCGCCTCCCCTTTTCGATCATGCTCCCCTTTTCCTACGCCACCCGCAATCTCCTCCGCGATCCGGTGCGCCTGCTCCAGAAGGTGCTCGGCGCCGCCCTGGTGGTCTTCCTGGTCTTCGCCGCCGGCTCCTTCAACGAGGGCATGAAGGGCGTCCTCATGGCGTCCGGATCACCTCGCAACGTCATCCTGCTGGGTGCCGGCTCCGAGGAAAGCGTGGAACGTAGCGAGGTCTCGATCCAGGCGGAAACCCTCGCCACCGCGGGCATTCCCGGAATCGAAAAACGCCTCGGTGTTCCCGCCGTTTCCGGCGAAGTCCACTACATGGGGCTGGTCACCGCGACCGGCCACCCACCGGAGCAGGCTCTCCTCCGCGGCATCACGCCCGGGGCCTTCGAGGTGCACCGGGAGGCACGCATTCTCGAGGGGGACTACCCCCGCCCCGGACAGGTTCTCGCGGGCCGGCTCGCGCATCACGGCCTCGGTGTCTCCGCGGCGGCGGTCGCTCCGGGCAGCGAGATCGAGTTCGAGGGCCAGACCTTCACCGTTTCCGGGATCTTCGAGGCTCCCGGTACTGTCATGGAATCGGAAATCTGGCTCGATCGGACCGATCTCATGACCGCCATTCAGCGGGATGCGCTCTCCTGCGTCGTCGTCCGCATGGAGTCTCCGGACGGATTCAAGGATGCCGACCTTTTCGCCCGGCAGCGGCTCGACCTGGAACTCGTCGCCCTGCGGGAATCCGACTACTACGCCCAGTTGGCCGGATTCTACGGCCCCCTTCGGGGCATGACCTGGCTGACCGCCGGCCTGGTGGGGGCCGGGGCCGTATTCGGCGGTCTCAACATGTTGTATGCCGCCTTCGCCTCCCGGATCCGGGAACTCGCCACCCTGCAGGCCGTCGGGTTCCGACGGCGGGCCATCCTGCTTTCGCTGGTGCAGGAAAGTCTCCTCGCCACCCTCCTGGGCACCCTCATCGCCTCCTTCGTCGCGGTCACCTTCCTCGAGGGCATCACCGTTCCTTTCTCCATCGGCACCTTCCGGCTCCTGATGCCGCTGCCGGTCCTCGGTCTCGGACTACTCGTTGGCCTCGCCCTCGGAACGCTCGGCGCCCTCCCGCCGGCAGCCCGTTGCCTGGGGGTTCCGTTGCCCAGCGCCCTGCGCTCCTCCTGACGGCTCCGACGCGTCATCCTCCCATTTTTCATCAACCAGAACCAACCCAACACAACCCACCTCGAACCATGAAGATCTCCCACTCCATCTCCAACCTGCCAACCCTCGGACTGGTCTCGCTCACCGCCCTCGCTCTCACGGCCTGCGGCGAAAAAGCGGGAGACGATGGCTCCGATGAAGGCTCCGCATCGGCATCCCTCGATCCGAAGATCGAATCCGTTTTCCTCTCGTCCGAACCCGGGGGCGCCCTCTCGGTGATCGAGGCCCGGAAACGTGCCGAACCCGGAACCGCCCTCACCGTGACCGGCCGGATCGCCGGGGCCATGGAACCGTTCTCCGCCGACTATGCCACCTTCGTGCTCGCCGACGAATCCCTCATGACCTGCGAGCGGAACCCCGGAGACAGCTGCCAGACCCCCTGGGATGCCTGCTGCGTCGATCCGAAGGACATCGCCGCTTCCCGCCTCACCGTCCAGATCCTCGGAGAGGACGGTCGCCCCATCGACCGGAGCCTCAAGTCCGTCCACGACCTGGCTGAACTCGACACCCTCGTGGTGACCGGCACCGTGGCCGACGGATCCAGCGAACAGAATCTCATCCTCAACGCCGACGGGATCTTCCCGAAACCGGAGAAGGAGGGAAAAGGATCCTGAATGCGAATCCCGCCAAGCCCGGTCATCGAGCTTCCCAGAAAACTCCGAAAGGGGGAACTTCATGACCTGGTTCTCCGCATCCCAGGGCACCGCTTCTTCGGCCCTTGTGGAGGGAGAAAGGAAGGCGAGGAGGAAAATCGCAACCGGCAGGCCTGGCTGACGGCGTTTGCCAGTGAGTCATGATCCACGACTGAACGAAACGCGCCACTGGCCTCCTCTCCCTCGCCCTTCCGCGAAATGCGATGGCAGGCAACCCTTCTCCTCCTTCCATTCTCCCTCTCCTGTTCGCCGGGCTCCTCACCATTCTTCCGGTGGCGACACTCCGGGCCGAGGCGGAATCAACGGTCGCGCCCCCGCCGACCTTCGAGCACGAGATCAAGCCGCTCCTCGAGCAGAAGTGCTTCCAGTGCCATGGCGATGGCAACACCAAGGGAGGCCTGATACCATTTCCGAGAAAAAACCTGACGATTTTCGGAGGCGGTTTTTCTCGGGGCGAGGCACGAGGAGGACGCGATGCGGGCATCGCAACCAACGAGCAACGAAGCAACCGGGGAGAACCGACCCGAATCTCCGAGAAACGCCGAAGGCTGAATCCCCTTTTTTGCCTTCCCTGAATCGTCAGGTGATTTCTTGGATTTGGTATCAGTCCTCCGTCCGGCTTTGGCACCGAGGCCGAGCGTCAACGCAAATACCTCGACCTGACCCGGGCCCTCAATCGCGGCCACCTCGCTTCCCGTCCCGAGATGGAGGAACTCGACACCCGCATCCACAACTTCGAACTGGCCGCGCGGATGCAGGTCGAGGCGATGGAAAGCATCGATATTTCCCGCGAATCCGAAGCCAAGAAACGGATGTATGGCATCGGCGGAAAGGAGACCGACGACTTCGGCATGCGCTGCCCGGATCACCGGGTTGCCAATCCGATTGGCGGACAGCGGCATCTGTGGTTGAATCATTCCCGATGACCCCTTCGCGCATCCCCTGGTTCCTCCTCACGGTCCTCCTGTCCCTTGGGGGAGAACTTTGTTCCGCCGGGCAGGGGGACAAGGCGGCAGGCCTCGATCGATTCGGGGGGAATACCGCCCTTTCGGGAGATGCCACCGGGTTCTTCCACCTGGGAAAATTCGGCGGACGCCACTATCTCATCACGCCGGAGGGACATGGCTACCGCGCGCTGGGGATCAATCATTTCCACATGATGACCTCTCAGGACTACGACGGCGCCATCGGGAAGATCCGCGACTGGGGATTCAACGCCGGCTGCTACCAGGGACCGCGGTGGATGTGGGATCGCTATCCTTACACCAAGGGGATCAACCTGGTGCCGACCTCCGGTTGGAAGCCCGATTCCCAGTTCGGGTTTCGGGATGTCTTCGATCCGCGTTTTCTGGCCGCCCTCGAGGAGTCGATTCGAAAGATCGTGGAACCGCAGCGTGAGAATCCGAACCTGATCGGCTATTTCTGGACCGACGTTCCCCTGTGGGAGCGCGAGCGGGAAGGCGAGAGCTGGCTTTCCTTCTTCCGATCCCTGCCCGCCGAGTCCGCGGGAGGAACGGCCTGGCGCACTTGGAAGGAGAAAAACCCCGACGCGGACGAGAACGACTTCCTCGCGGTGATCGCCCGGCAACTCTATTCCCAGGCGCACGCGATGATCCGCAAGGTTGACGAGAATCACCTCATCTTCGGAGACCGCTGGCACGAGATCGACATGCCGGACCACGTCGTGCGGGAGTCGCTCCCCTATGTCGATGCGATCGCGATCCAGCCGACCAGCCCGGAATTCAATCACGCCTTCTTCGAGCGGGTCCACGAGGAAACCGGCAAGCCGATCTACATCGCCGACCACGTCAGCTCCTTCGCGACGGAGGAGCATCCGGTGACGATGGGCCAGAAGGCGAAGAACGCGAAGGAGTACGTCGCGTATTACGAGCGCTATGTCACCACTGCCCTCTCGCGCCCCTACCTGATCGGTTTCAACAAGTGCCAGTTCCAGGACCAGGTCGGCTCCGACGGCATGCTCAAGCAGGGACTTCTCCGACGCGACGAACGTCCCTACCCGACGGTGGAGGGGATCCGGTCGGCGAATCGCAAGGCGCTGGAACTCGCCTATCCCACCGCACCCGGCAAGTAGGCACTCCCTCCAGAGTAGCAGCGAACGATCCCGCGGGCTCCTCGTGCCCCCCGAGTGAAGATCTCCGACGAATGCAGCTCCGCTCCCGCTCTCTGCAGCCTGCGGAACTTCGCGGTTATTGCGGCTTCCGGACTAGATCGTATAGGGTGCGCGGCGCTGGTAGGTGCGCAGGCGGTTGGCTTCGTCGTCGTTGACGAAGCTTTCCGTCTTCGGATCGAAGGTGACCTTGCGGCCCAGTTTCCAGCTGATCGCGGCCGCGAAACAGGCCATGTGTCCATAGCGAACCGCGGTGGAGTTGCAGACCGGGTCTTCGCGGGTCTTCACACAGTCGAGGAAGTTGCGGACATGCAGGACCGGATCGGTGCCGCGAATCTCGTTCGCGGGCATGTCTTTCAGGAGATCGGGACGACTCGACTCGATGCCGAGGTGATCGCCGGCCTCCACCCAGGCTTCGTCGCCGACGAAGCGCACCGGACAGGTGCCCAGCCCCTTGATCCAGTCCCCCACCCCTTTACCGGAGGAGAGCCGCATTACCAGCTTGATGCCATTGGCATAGGTCGCATGGATTCGGCTGTCCGACTCGGCCTCGTACTCGATCGGCGTCGTGCCATCGGCATCGGCCGCCCACTGGCAGAGGTCGATGGTGTGGGAGCCCCACTCGGGCAGTCGCCAGGCGGAATACAATCCCTTGTGATTGCGCCAGCGACCGTTGCAATAAGCTTCATTGAAAGGGATGCGGGGTGCCGGCCCCAGCCACTTGTCCCAGTCGATGATCGTCGGATCCGGCTCCGGTTGCGCGGGCAAAGGTTCGAGGTAGTCCTGCAACTGCAGGATGCCGGCGTGCACCTCCTTCATCTGTCCCAGTTTGCCGTCCAGGGCGAGACCGGCCGCCACCTGGAAGTTGGGAACGCTTCGCCGCTGCGTGCCCGCCTGGAAGACGCGCTCGTGCTTCCGGATGGCGTCGTCGAGTTCCTGGCATTCCTGGATGTTCATCGCACAGGGCTTTTCGCAGTAGATGTCCTTGCCCGCCCGCGCCGCATAGATCGAGGCCGTGGCATGCCAGCGATCGCCGGTGGTGATGATGACCGCGTCGATGTCGTCGCGCTCCAGGACCCCGGACATGTCGTCGTAGACAACGCAATCGGTGTTCCCGTAATGCTGGTCCGTCTTTTCCTTGATGAATTCGCGCCGCTCCTTCTGGGGATCGGCGATGGCCACGAACTGGCAGTCGTTCTGCGCGAAGAAACCATCGAGGACCTTCCGGCCCCGCGGCCCCAGTCCGATGCCGCCGAGGACGATCCGGTTGCTGGGAGCGACGTTGCCATTTTTCCCGAGGGCGCTGGCAGGGATGATGGCGGGCATGCCGATGGAGGCAGCGGCAGCGGATTTGAGAAAGGCGCGGCGGGTGTTCTGGGGCTTCATGAGGTAGCGCGTTCGGCGCAGGGGATTGATGGAAAGGCTACCGGATCACTTGCGATCGAGGCAACCATTCAGGTGAAAATTCGGACACTGGATATCCGTTCATTCGACCCTGTTGGATCAGCGGTCCACCCCTGTTGAATGGACAGAGGAATTTTCAACAATCACCAACTGACCCGTTTCGACATTGAATGTCGGATGGAGCGGTACCGTACTCGAAGCGATTCGACTCGGGATGTTTCCAGGGCATGATGTCGTTTCGGGAAAGATTCAACAGTCGGATCGAAGGCATGAGGATTTGCCAAAGTCGCAGTTTCCGGAGGCGAACGAAGTGGCCCGCAATCGATCTCGTGGAGAAAAGGCCAGGAAAATCCTCCGAGCGGGTGCCACCCCATTCAGGGGTTGGCGAGAGAAAGTGAGAATTGTGCGAGAACCGGCGAGGTGGAAAGAGACGAAGTTCGGCCCGATGCGCGGCAAAAACGGAACGCGACCGGGCCGAGGCTGCCGCCGATCACGTGGACGGGCCCGGGCTGATCCCAGATTCCAATAACCTCTGGACGATTGATAGAAATGGAGAAAAGGAATCTAGCCTTCGGTTATTTCTTGTGATGCGAGCCCTCGCCTCCCGGATGCTTCGTTCCGCTTCGGTCAGGTAGCTCGCACCGAGAAGGCCGTGGAGCGTCCCGAGCAGGAGATC
>JAUIGT010000188.1 GCA_030432615.1 Verrucomicrobiia bacterium | reverse complement strand
CCCGCCGGCATCAGCGAGGGCGCGAGGCTGAGGTCCAGCGGCAACGGTGACGCCGGCCTGCGCGGCGGCCCCTCGGGTGATCTCTACGTCGTCATCCACATCCGGGAGCACGACATCTTCCAGCGCGACCACGCCGATCTCTACTGCGAGGTGCCGATCCCGTTTTCCCTGGCCGCCCTCGGCGGCGACCTGGTGGTGCCGACCCTGGAGGGCAAGGCCTCCATCAAGGTGCCCGCCGGCACCCAGACAGACACCGCCTTCCGCCTTCGCAGCAAGGGCCTGCCCGATCTCGGCACCGGCAAGAAGGGCGACCTGCTCGTCAACGTCCAGGTCGAGGTGCCCACCAAGCTCAGCAAGGATCAGGAGGCCAAGTTGCGCGAGTTCGCCGAGAGCATCGGCGAGGAGAATTCCCCCATGCGCGAGTCCTTCATCGAAAAGGCGAAACGGTTTTTCAAGTAGCCCGCTGCCGATCCGACAGGGTCGGGTCTTGAAAAAATCAGCGAAGATTAGCGTCAATCAGCGGTTTCTTTCCTCTTTGTTCCATGCCCAAGCACCGTTTCTACATCGCCCCGTCCGACTGGAACCTCGAGTCGCTCGCGCTCTCCGGCGACGAGTTCCACCACTGTCGCGACGTCATGCGCTGCCGCGAGGGGGATCGCGTGGTCGTCTTCAACGGCCAGGGAACCGAGGCCGACGTGGAGATCGTTTCCATGGACGGCGGTTCCGCATCCCTGAAGATCTGGATGGTTTCCGAAACGTCCCGTCCCGGAGCCGCCCTCACCCTGGGCCAGGCCGTGCCCAAGGGGAAGAACATGGATCTCATCGTCCAGAAGGCGACCGAACTGGGCGCCTCGACCATCGTGCCGCTGCTGTCCGAGCGCACCGTGGTCAAGCTCGACGCCGAGGAAGCCGCAAAGAAGCGGGAGAAATGGCAGCGCGTCGCCATCGAGGCCTGCAAGCAGTGCGGGCAGAACTGGCTCCCGGAGGTGATGGCGCCCGTGAGTGTGGAGAGTTTTCTCGGCAAGGCAGGGCCTCAAGGCAAGCCGAACGAACTTCGACTCGTGGCCGCCCTGACCGAGGACGCGCGCAGCCTCCGCGAAATGCTCAATGATCGCGACGAGAGTGAGGTGAAACTGGAATCGGCAAGTGTCCTCATTGGCCCTGAGGGCGATTTCACTCCCGCCGAGATGGCTACCGCGTTGGGCAACGGATTCCAGCCACTAACCCTGGGGCCCATCGTTCTTCGCAGCGAGACCGCGGCGATCTATGCGCTCAGCGTGTTGGGGTATGAGCTGCTTTGAGCAGATCGATTCCAAGGATGTGCGGGCAAGACGGCGCTTGCCCCTTCGGCATGGAGCTGAGGGTACGTTGGCGATTTTTCCGGAGGGGCAGGCTCTGTCCTGCCCGTTGGCGGTCAATCCATCTCCGTCAGTGAGCCCTCGGCCCTACCGGTGAAGAGGTGCGAAAGACCTTTCAAGCAGAGGTGCAGTCCCCAGAGCGTCGCGACGACGCCGAGAGCGAACATCCAGTATTCGAAGCGATCGACTGGACCGGAGGTGGGCGCTTGGAGCTGCTGCCAGGACCAGGAAGCGGCAGCGCCTCCGACCAGTAGGAAAGCGAGGCCGGAACGGAGCGATCGCAATCCCGACCGACGAACCTCGGTCATGCGCTCCTTGCGGATGTCCTCGATGATCACCTCCGCCTGTTCCTCGGTGAGCCCTCCCTCCACGATCAACCAGTGGTGAACTTCCACCCACGACTCGCCCCAGAGGATCCTTGCGCGGGCTTCGTCGTGGGGGTTCTTGAGAAGTGATTCCATGGAAGTGTCGTGAAATTCTATCGTGACTGTCGCTGTCTTGTCCACGCCGCTGGATCCACCCCGTAGTAGTCCCGCAGTTCACCGTACAACTCGGGATGCTCGTCGCGAAGGTCCTCGGGCATTTCGAAGAAGGTCTCGGTGGCGACGGCGAAGAACTCGGCGGGATTGGTGGCGCCGTAGGGGTCGAGCAGGGGATCGGCGCGCGGGTTGTTGGCCTCATCAACGAGGGCGTCGTACTCCCGACTCATGATCTTTTCCCAGTCCTGGTATTCGCCGGCGGCATCGAGCGCGGGGACGCCATCGCCGGCGCCGTCGGCCTGGTCGAGTTGGTGGGCGAACTCGTGGAGGACGACGTTCATCCCGTCGTCTTCGCCGAGGGCGCCGTTCTTGACGCTCTGCCAGGAGAGGATGACGGAGCCGGTCTGCCAGCTCTCGCCGAGCCGGATGTCGCGTTCGGTATCGTCGCCGTCCTCCATGCCGAACATGCGGCGGCCGCGGTCGCGGAAAGCGCGGGGATACATGAGGATGGAGCGGAGGCGGGGAAAGAGACGTTCCTTCGGGCGTCCCACCAGGAGCAGGCAGGCCTGGGCGGCCACGAGGACGCGCATTTCCTCGGAGATTTCCCGGATGCCGCCGCAGGGTTCGAACTGTTTCTCGTTCACGAAGTCGCGAACGAGTTCGTGGAGTCGCTCGCGCAACTCGTCGGGAAGGCGTCGATACACGGCGAAACGATGATCGAGGATGTCTTCCCATTCGGGAGGAAAGGCATCGACGTCTAGCACCAGGCCCGCCTCCACCCGGGCGCGTCGCGCTTTCCAGGCGGCGAAGCCGAGCAGGGCCAGTCCGGCGAGCGCGATGAGGATTCCGGTCACGTGATCGAGGGAAGGAGGTTTTTGAATGAAAGACCGCGGGCCGATCGTCCGTTTTCCAAACCGGCACCGCCATTGTAATCGCCGAAACCGGCACCGCGACCCAGATTCGACCCGTGAACACGATACTCACCGTTCTCATCGACCTCCTCGGAGAGGTCTTTCCCGTGGCCAGCCCGACGCCGGTCTCGGGGCATTCCTCCGCGAGTTCGGGAAACCGGCACGATCGCTTCGTCCGCTGGGGCCGCCGAATCCTGGGAGGAATGATCTTCGCACTCCTCACGGCGCTGCCGTTTCTGCTGGTGGGGTGGCTGGGCGGTTGATCGGGGGGAGGCGCTTTTCCGCCGGGATAGGCGTTGACTCGGGAAGGGCCCCACGTAAGTTCCGGCCCCGCCGCAACCGGCACTCGCACCCGATGAACATCCACGAATACCAGGCCAAGGAACTCTTCGAAAAATTCAACGTGCCCACGCCCGGCGGCAAGGTCGCCGACACGGCCGAGGAAGCCAAGGCGGCAGCCGAGGAACTCGGGGGCAGCAACATCGTGGTCAAGGCCCAGGTGCACGCCGGCGGTCGCGGAAAGGGGACTTTCAAGAACGGGTTCAAGGGTGGCGTTCATCTCGTCAATTCGGCCGAGGAAGCCGGGGAGATCGCCGGCAAGATGATCGGGGAAACGCTCGTCACCCACCAGACCGGCGAGGAAGGCCGCCTCGTCCGCAAGGTCCTCGTGGCCCAGTCGGTCGATATCGAGAAGGAATACTACCTCGCCATTCTCATGGATCGCGAGAGCCGCTCGCCGGTGATCGTGGCCAGCACCGAGGGCGGGGTGAACATCGAGGATGTGGCCGAATCGACCCCGGAGAAGATTCTCAACGAGAAGGTCCACCCGCTGCTCGGGCTCCAGCCCTACCAGGTCCGCAAGCTGGCCTCGAAACTCGGCTTTGCCGGCGACCAGGGCAAGGCCTTCGGGAAACTCCTCGGCGCGCTCTACAAGCTGTTCATCAGCTGTGACTGTTCCATGGTGGAGATCAATCCGCTGGTGGTCACCACCGACGGCCAGGTCCTCGCGCTCGACGCCAAGTTCAATTTCGACGACAACGCCCTCTACCGTCATCCCGACATCGCCGCGATGCGCGACCCGGAAGAGGAGGACCCCCGCGAGGTCGAGGCCTCGAAGTACGATCTCAACTACATCGGGCTGGACGGCAACATCGCCTGCCTCGTCAACGGTGCCGGTCTGGCCATGGCGACGATGGACATCATCAAGCATTACGGCGGCGAGCCCGCCAACTTCCTCGATGTCGGTGGCGGCGCCACCAAGGAGCAGGTGACCAACGCCTTCAAGATCATCCTCGGAGATCCCAAGGTCGAGGGCATCCTGGTGAACATCTTCGGCGGCATCATGGACTGCAACGTCATCGCCGAGGGCATCGTGGCCGCCTGCCAGGAAGTGGACCTGAAACTGCCGCTCGTCGTCCGTCTCGAGGGCAACAACGTCGAGGCCGGCAAGAAGACGCTGGCCGAGTCGGGCGTGGCCCTGATCACCGGAGACGACCTCGCCGACGCCGCCGAAAAGGCGGTCAAAGCGATTGCGGCGTAAAGTTTTCAGTTTTCAGCATTCAGTTTTCAGATGGCGGTCTCTACGTTCGAGGATCTCAAGGTCTGGCAGCGCGGTTGCGATCAGGCAGTGCGAGTCTGCCGTATGGTGGAAGACTGGAAGAATTTCACCCTCAAGGATCAGCTGCAGCGCTCGGCGATTTCCGTGCCGTCCAACATCGCCGAGGGACATGAGCGCGACTCCAGCGGTGATTTCGTTCGTTTCCTCCGAATCGCCAAGGGGTCGAATGGAGAAATGAGAACCCAGATCTACATTTCCCAGCGACTCGGCTTGATCGAAGAAGACGAGGGCCGCGAATTCATCCAGGAGTCGAAAGAAATCGCCGCTATGCTCCAAGGCTTGATTCGCTCCGTGCAGACTCGGTCCGCCAAGGGCTGAAAACTGAAGTCTGAAAACTGAAAACTCACCCTTGTGCGTGATTCCGCATTCACCCTCAGATTCTCCAGACGCTACAGCATGGCACATCGACTGACCAGCGGCGCGGCTCCGAATTGCAGCGTGCCCCACGGGCATGACGAGGTGGTGACGGTCGATATCGCCAGCGCGGAGAATGCCGGGCTCGATCCGGAGACGAACATGCTGGTCGAGTTCGACCAGGTGAAGCGGCGCTGGTTCCAGTGGATCGACAAGGCGGTCGATCACAGCTTTCACCTCTCGGCTTCCGATCGTTTGGTTGCATTCTTCCAGGAAAACGAGCCGCATTTGCTGGGGAAGCTGTTGCTGACCCCCGGCGATCCCACCACGGAGATCCGGGCGGCCTGCTACCATTCCAAGCTGACCGCGTTCCTCAATGCGGAGAATCCGGCGTATCTCTGTAAGCGACTGGTGATCCAGGAAACGCCAACCAACGCGGTGGAGTTCGCCGGTCACTCGACCGAGGGGCTTCTTCCCGCTGGCGATCACTGGTGGAGTCGCGCCGACCAGAGTATCAACGATCTAGCTGCCTGAATCATGAGCGGAATCGGAGTCAGGGAAATCGCCTTCGTCGGGTATCCGGTCACGGATCTCGAGAAAGCGCGCGATTTCTACGGCCGAATCCTCGGACTGGAATGCACGCTGGATCACCCGATCGGGATCAAGACCGAGGCCGGTGACGATGTTCGCTGGATCGAATACGACATCGGGTCCAGCGCTCTCGCGATTTCCAATGCCTGGCCGCCGAGCGGTCAGAGCGGTCCCGGCGCCGCGCTGGAGGTGGAGGATCTCGATTCAGCGGTCGAGCGTCTCCGCGCCGAGGGCGTCATCTTCAAGACCGACGTGATGGCTTCGCCGTCCTGCCGCTTCGTCGCCATCGCCGATCCCGACGGCAACGATCTGACCATCCACCAGCACAATCCCGCCCCTGAAAACTGAATTCTGAAAACCGAAAACTTCGATCCATGGCCATCCTCGTTGACGAAAACACCAAGGTCCTGATCCAGGGCATCACCGGCTCCTTCGGCGGTCGCCACGCCAAGTTGAGCCTCGATTACGGCACCCAGGTCGTCGCCGGCGTGACGCCGGGCAAGGGCGGGCAGAAATTCGAGGACCAGGTCCCGATTTTCGATACCGTTTCCGAAGCCGCCGCCGAGACCGGCGCCACCGTGTCCGCCATCTTCGTGCCGCCGCCGTTCGCGGCCGACGCCATCCTCGAGGCGGTCGATGCCGGGCTCGACCTGGTGGTCTGCATCACGGAAGGCATCCCGGTGATGGACATGATGAAGGTCCGCGCCGGCATGGAGGGTTCCAAGACCCGCCTCATCGGACCCAACTGCCCCGGATTGGTCACCCCCGGCCGCGGCGAGAATTCCCAGGGCGGTTGCCGCATCGGGATCGCTCCGGGCTACATCCACAAGCGCGGCAGCATCGGGGTCGTGTCCCGCTCGGGCACGCTGACCTACGAGGCCGTCTGGCAGCTTTCCGCCCTCGGCCTCGGCCAGAGCACCTGCGTCGGCATCGGCGGCGACCCCATCAACGGCACCTCGCACCTCGACGTGCTCAAGATGTTCAACGACGATCCCGAGACCGAAGGGATCATCATGATCGGCGAGATCGGCGGCACCGCCGAGGAAGAGGCCGCCGAGTGGGTCAAAGACAACTGCAACAAGCCCGTCGCCGGCTTCATCGCCGGAGCCACCGCGCCTCCCGGCCGCCGCATGGGCCATGCCGGCGCCATCATTTCCGGGGGCAAGGGCACCGCGGAAGCCAAGAAACAAGCCATGCGTGACGCCGGGATCGCCGTTGCCGAGACGCCCGCCGAAATGGGCCGGACTTTGAAAGAGGCTTTGGGTTGAGAGTCACCCGGGATCGTGCATAATCAACACCCCGCCATGTCAGAAGCACCGAAATACGCCAAGGGACTCGAAGGGGTCATCGCCAACGAATCGAAACTGTCCGATGTCCAGGGCCAGGCCGGCGTGCTGCGCTACCTGGGCTACAACATCAACGACCTCGTCGAGAACACCACCTTCGAGGAGTGCGTCTACCTCCTTCACCGGCAGAAGCTGCCCACCCAGTCGGAGTTGGATGAACTGACGAAGAACCTGCGTTCCTATCGCAGTCTCCCGGATGGGGTCGTCGATTTCATCAAGGCCGCGCCGAAGGACGCCAACCCCATGGACGTGCTCCGCACCGGAGTGAGCATGTTGGGGCTCTACGATACGCGGGGGGAAAACCAGGACCGGGAGCTGAACGAGCAGCGTTCCCTCGCCATCTGCGCGAAAATGCCGCTCATCGTGGCCGCTTTCCATCGCTCCCGCCAGGGGCTGGAGATCCTGGAACCGCGCGACGATCTCTCCGAAGCCGCCCATTTCCTCTACCTGGTGAACGGGGAGGTGCCCAGCGAGGACGCCGCCCGGACGCTCGACGTGGCCTACATTCTCCACGCCGACCACGGCATGAACGCGTCCACCTTCAGCGCGCGCGTCACCATTGCCACCCTTTCCGATCTCTATTCGGCCATCACCTCGGCCATCGGGACGCTCAAGGGGCCGCTCCACGGTGGTGCCAACGAGGGCGTCATCCAGATGCTCGAGGAGATCGGCACCGAGGACAAGGTGGACGCCTATGTCGAGGACTGCCTCGCCAACAAGAAGAAGATCATGGGCATCGGGCACCGCGTCTACAAGGTGCTCGACCCGCGCGCGCCGCACCTGCAGAAGATGGCCATCAAGCTCACCGAGGAACTCGGCGAGCCGAAGTGGATCCGCATGTCCGAGCGCATCGCCGAGATCATGCGCGAGCGCAAGGGCCTCAACGCCAATGTCGATTTCTACTCGGCCACGGTCTACTACTCGCTCGGGATTCCCACCGACCTGTTCACCCCGATCTTCGCGATCTCCCGCGCCGCCGGCTGGACCGCCCAGGTCCTGGAGCAGTTGGACGACAACCGCCTCTACCGTCCGCTGACTCTTTACACCGGACCGACCACCGACCAACCCATCGGCCCGATCTCCGAGCGCGGCTGACCGATCGTCGGGAAACGAGTTTTCGTGACTTGAAAAGGGCCATCCCGGATTCGGGATGGCCTTTTTTTGGGTGATCGCCGGACGGATTGCTCCGATCGCGTCAGTGCATCTCGACCTCGGCTTCGAGGTCCTTGTCGGATTCGTCCTCTTCCTGCACGAAATCCCGCGGCAGATAGCGGCGAGCCAGCAGGGCGAAGAGGATGGCGGCCCCGAGCATGGCCCAGACGAAGAACAGGTAATACTGCACGCCGGTGAGCTTGGTGGTGCCATCGGGATTCTCCATGAAAAGGTTCACCGCCATTGGTAGCAAGTTTCCGACCGCGACGGAGACGAGATAGAGGCACATGACGACCGACTTGAGGCGGTTCGGGGCCTGGGTGTAGGCGAATTCCAGGGCGGTGATGGAGACGAGGATCTCGGCCGCGGTGAGGAGGACGTAAGCGAAGACCTGCCACCAGATAGTCGGTGTCTCGCCGGCGGCGATGCGCGACTCGATGAAGGCGCAGACGACGAAGGACGTCACCGCCAGGAAGAGCCCCGTGCCCATCTTGCGCAGGGGCGTCACCTTCACGAATCGCTCGGCGAAGGGATAGATGACGTAGTTGAAGAGCGGAATGAAGAGCAGGACGAGGAAGGGATTCACGGCCAGCAACTGTCCGGGCTCGAGTTCGTAGCCGAGGACGACCCGGTCCATGTCCTGGGCCTGCAGTACCCAGGCCGTCGCCGTCTGGTCGAAGAGGGCCCAGAACATCGACACGCCGAAGAAATAGAGCAGGCCCAGCCGCCGGATGATGGACCAGCCGTGCTCGATGAAGTCGTTCTTGAAGTGCGTCCAACCGGCGGGCGGGATGTGGACGAAGGTGTTCCGCCCCATCCAGAACATGATCGTGGCCAGCACCATGAGCACGCCCGGGAGTCCGAAGGCCGCCCACGGACCGACGTTGACGAGCAGTTTCGGCGTGAGGGCTTGGGCGATGACCGCGCCGGCGTTGATGGAGAAGTAGAACCAGGCGAAGACCCGGGCGAGGCGGAACTGGTTGGAGCGGCCGAACTGGTCGCCGACGTGGGCGGAGACACAGGGCTTGATGCCCCCGGCCCCGAGCGCGATCAGGCCGAGCCCGACGAAGAGGCCGACTCGGGTCTCGTCCAGCGCCAGCGCGAAGTGGCCGAGGCAGTAGACCACCGAGAGAATCATGATGGTCTTGTATTTTCCCCAGAAGACATCGGAGAGGAAGGAGCCGAGGAGCGGTGTGAAGTAGACCGCGAAGACGAAGAAGTGGGTCCAGAATTTGGCCCGCGACTCGCTCATGGTGGCCAAAGCCCCGTCCGGCCCCATGAGGTGCGAAACCATGAAGGTCACGAGAACGGCCTTCATGCCGTAGAAGCTGAAGCGCTCGGCGGCCTCGTTGCCGATGATGTAGGGAATGCCGGTTGGCATGCCCTTGGTGGCGGCGGGTTTGGTCCGGTAGCTGGCCATGGTCGAAACAGAGACTCCTAGCCAAACCCGGACCGATCGAAAAGGAAAAGCGAACTCCGATCGGGTGCGTCATCCCGGCGACGTGTCGGGGATGCCGGGAAAAACGGGCAAAAAAATAAGGCGGCCCGACTGACGCCTCCACAAGAAACCCCCGAAACTTGCAGATGCGATATTACCAGTCGGACCGCCTCAAAAGCGGCGCTCGCGATTGCGAACTGCGCGGACTTTGCCACAGACCTCCAGGGGCGCAAGAGGAAAAATCGAAGTTTTTTTCCCGCTCCCCGAAATGGGGCTGCTCAGCGGACCTTTTCCCTGAGAAACTTGGGCGGCGCGCTTCGGTCGGTGTATCCGGTCCAGAAGTCCGGGTGGGTATCGGGATGGAGTCCCTTGGCGAACTGGCTTTCCAGGAAGGCGTTGCGATGCGCCAGCCATCGGTCCGCTTCGCGCCTCGCGTCGAGAAAATAGCGGGCATTTTGTTTCCTGGGAATGTCATCGATCATGAGTTGGCGCCGAAACTCGCCTCCGCGGGAAAAGGATTCTCCGCCCTTGTCGATGATCTCCTCGGCTCGGAGGTAGGCGAGGTGGGCGATCGAGGCTTGCTCGATGTCTTCGAAGGTCTTCCCGAGATTCCGGAACACGTCGGCGCTCTGCCAGGCATTGCCGAGGTAGACGAGGCCGGCGATGCCCTGCGAGGGGCTGGAATGGTCCAGATCGAGGTCGCGGAGCGCAGCCCGATAGCGCGGGCCTTCCTCCAGGAAAAAGGGTGATTCGGTTTCTTTTTTCACGCACCGAATGATCCAGTCGATGGCCAAGAACTGGTATTTCTCCCGACCGAAATGGGCCCGGGGATTGAGTCGAATCGCGGCCGCGATATGGTCGCGGGCCGCTTCGGCTTGGTCGAGATAGGCGAGAGAGGTCGATCCGCGGCGCAGCCAGTCGTGGATCTCGAACGTCCCGAGATTGGCGAGATAGCGGTAGCGATGCTCGTCGGTTTCCGGGCCGGAAGCTATGGCATCGATGCGGGCGCGCTTACGTTCCATCCAGTCGAGGGCCTCCTCTCCCCTGCCGAGCCGGTCGCAGCAGACGCCGGCGTCATCATAGAGTTCCAGGAGGTTCGGACGGTTCTGCAGTTCTCCGGTCACGCGCTCGAGCCGCATGGCGTAGTAGGAGTCCGGATTCCTCGGGAACCTCCCGGTGATGATGGTGACATAACCGGGCGACTTGGCGGCTTCCTGGGCCAAGGTGTCGCGATCCCAGAGGCAGGCCTGTCCGTCGAGGGCCGGAATCCCGGCACTGGCCAGTCCACCCACGATCCACTGTCGACGTTTCATGGTGGCAGGTTAGGAAATCTCGGAAGCGGTGTAAAGCCTGCGCCGGCTCTTTCCGGGAAAGTGGGTGACGCAATCGCCGGTTGTGAATCGGGCGGAGACGTGTAGGGGTTGGCGTCTCCCAAAAACGATCCGATCCATGAGA
>JAUIGT010000187.1 GCA_030432615.1 Verrucomicrobiia bacterium | reverse complement strand
GGTGGGGCCGGTAGTGCGACCCCTCGGGAAAGCAGGCCAGGTGCGCCTCCAGGTCGAAGAGGCCGAGGAAAAGATCGCGATTCAGGGCGACCCGGAGCGACTCCATGCGCCCCCAGTAACTCTGTTGGGGTGGCGTCAATGCCGCCGCCTCGAGCCAGAGGACGTGATCGCTGCGGATCTCCGCCCGCACCTGTCGTTCGTCCCCGCGCCCGACTCCGGCCCTTCGATATTCGCCCTCGGACCACCGCTCGGCGGCCTCCGCGACCAAAGCCTCGCCCACCCCGCGATCGAGGAACTCCGGGACCACGGCATAACCATGCTCCGCGAGACTCTCGGCGAGTTGGGAAAAATCGGATGACGCTTCACCGGGCAGCACGCCCGTCACACGAACCTTGCTCATTCAGGGACTGTCGAAATGGACGCGATCCGGATACGCGGCGAACCGTCTCCTGTCAATCGCGACAATACCACTCAATTGATGGCCAGAACCGCCGGTCGATTTGTCCTGCCGACCTAATGAGTCGATAATCTCTTCTCGGATAGATTCTGGAGCACCGCAGCCACCCCGATCGCCCCGCCAATTCCAGCCTCCCCCTTGATGAGAGTCCTCTACGTCGATGATTCCAAGGTCCTTCGCGATACCGTCTCAAGAGGATTGCGGAAGGCGGGATTTGCCGTCGATTTGGCGGAAGATGGCCCGACGGCTCTCGACATCGCCCTGGTCGGAGAATACGCCGTGGTCGTGCTCGACGTGATGCTACCCGGAAAAGACGGATTCGAAGTCCTCCGAGAACTTCGGGAGTCGGGCAACCAGAGTCAGATCATGATGCTGACGGCCCGCGTGGAGATCGCCGACCGAGTCCGCGGTCTCGAATCGGGTGCCGATGACTATCTGGTGAAGCCATTTGCCTGGGAGGAGTTCCTGGCTCGTATCCGAACCCTCGTTCGAAGACGATATCGGCAACCCAAGGATCTGCTTGAGTTGGGGAATCTCCGCATCGATCTGCGGGCACGGCGGGCATGGGTGGGGCAAAATGAACTGGTTCTCCGCCCTCGGGAATTCGGTATCCTGGAATACCTGGGGCTTCGAGGCGGGCAGGTCGTGACCCGGACCGAGATCCTGGAGGAAGTCTACGACCATTCCATCGACCTGAAGAGCAATGCCATCGATGCGGCGGTCTGCAATCTGCGAAAGCTTCTCGCGGATGAAGGGGTGAACGACGCCATCAAGACGATTCCAAGGCGCGGCTACCTCATGGAAAAGAGAATTCGTCGTGATCAAGATGGCAACGCCTGACACCAGTTCGATTCGCAGACACCTGCAGGTCTCCGTCACGGTGGCGGTGGCGATTCTCTACGCCCTCGGGGCCCTGGGAGTGTTCTTCTACGTGAGAATCGAGGAAGAGCGGGAGTTCCTGGAGTCCCTTCGACAGAGGTTGGAACTCTACGTTGCCGAGACCGAACTGGAATACGGCGGCGAAGTCGGCGCGAACTTTCACGATCGGACCATCGAACGATTTGAGGCCATCGGGGAGTCCCTATTTCCCAACGGATCCGAAGAGAGGAAGCCGGACGGCGCCATCTACTACGTGCTTCGCGATGACGAGGGAAATACACTGGTGAGATCGCCTTGGCTGGCTTACGAATCCTTTCTCCCATTTCACCGCCAGCAGAGAACAGGCGAGATCGTTTTCGGACAAGCCAACCTCTCCGACAGGCGGCATGTCCGAACGGCTTCGACCTCCTTCACCCTCTCTCGGAATCGTCCCCCGCTGGGCAAGGAACTTTCCAGCCCCCCAGAATCCGGGGAGACGCTTCCTGAAAACCAGGTCCACCTGGTTCTCGCTGAAAGCGACCAACGCATGCGCCACATGCTTGTGATCCTGGGAATGTCTCTCTTGGCAGTGGGGGTACTCATCATGGCCGCCACGGCAGTCCTGATCGCTTTACTGGTGAGGCGCGCCTGCCGCCCCATCGACGCCCTGGGCTCGGAATGCGCACGAATACACTCGGACAACCTGGATGTTCGGCTGGCCGGAAACCGCACTCCGGAAGAATTGCGTCCACTTGTGATCCAGTTCAACGCCCTTCTGGACCGGGTCGAGGAGGCCTTCAAAAGGGAGCAACGGTTCGCCATGAACATCGCTCATGAATTGCGCACACCAGTCGCCGAATTGAGATCCCTCGCGGAAGTCGCCCTGCAACCACCGGCATCGGGAGAACCGGAGGAGTCACCCCACGAGATCTATCGCGAAACCGCCGAGATCGGCAGACGCATCAACCGCCTCATCGAAACGCTCTCCGACCTGCACCGCAGCGAATCGGGGGCAGCGCCACCAAAGCTCACGAGTGTGAGGTTGACCGACCTCTTGGCGGGTATCGTAAAGCCCAGTGATTCCACCTCTCGAACAGAACAGCGAAGCATTCGGATCGAAGGAGACCCTGAGATCCTGGTACAAACTGACCCGGCCTTGGCGCGGGGAATCCTGGACAACCTGATTGGCAACGCCTTGGCCCATTCGGTTCTCACAACCGAGGTGGTCTGCCGGATCGCGACTTCAGAGGACGAATCGGCCATTCAGGTCGAGATCCTCAACGAAACCGATCAGTTGGGACCGGAAGATCTTCCTCACCTCGGCGAACCGTTCTGGCAAAAGGACGCGGCCCGCTCCGACTCGGATCACTTCGGCCTGGGCCTGAGTTGCGTCGCCGCCTACGCCGGAATCCTCGGAATCGAAGTCGCCTATCGCCTCGAAAAGGCCACGTTCGTCGCCTCGATCAAGTTCCCTGAAGCTACACGGGAGCTTTTCGCTGTTCGTCGAGGCAATACCTCCGGCATTCAGGCCGAGATCTGAAAGCCGTCCACGGATACGGCCCCTCTCCGCCCGGTATGACGCCCGGATTACCGCAAAACTGACTGGCCCGTTAATCGTTTGGTAATCTCGCGATGGTCCCAGTAGGGAATGATTTTTCGCTCGGCGCCGAAAGTGAGCAACGATTCCCTTTTTCCTGCTCTGGTGGCGGTCTCCCTCGTCGTGGCCACCCTCATGTCAGGCTGCGCCACCCATGGAGGCACCTCACTCGTCCTGACTCCGTCCCTCCAGACAGTTTCCAGTCCGATATCGGAAGACGAAGCCGCCCGGCTGGCACTCGCCAACAATCCTGGATTCCTGGAACTGATGGACGACCTCGGGATTGCCCGTGCCGAACTGATCCAGGCGGGTGAGTTGCCCAACCCCGGCTTCTCGGTCCTTTTCCCTCTCGGTCCCAAGCAGCTGGAATTCGCGGCCAGGCTTCCCGTGGAGTCGATCTGGCTTAGGCCTCACCGGGTCGAGATCGCCTCTAAGAACGTTGATGCCGTCAGCCAGCGACTTGTCCAGGACGGACTCGACCTGATTCGCGAAGTGAAGCTCGCCTGCGTCGATCTTCGCCTCGCCCAACGTCGGGTGGAACTTGCCCGGGAGGAGGTCGAACTGCTGGAGCGATTCACCGAAGTGGCGAGGGCTCGCCAGGAAGCGGGCGACATCAGCCAGTTGGAAGTCGCCACCGCCGAAACGGACTCTCTCCGGTCGCGAATCGATCGCGATCGCGCTCCCCATGTCGTGAAACTGGCGGAAGCCAAACTCCGCAACCTGATGGGGCTCGATCCAACCGAGCAAGGCGAAATTTCCCTGAAGAAGGCACCCGGCCTCCCCTCGCTGGATCGGAGCAACGAGGCGATCCTCGAACAGGCGTTTGCCGCCCGTCCCGACCTTCGCGCGGCGGAGATCGCGCTGGAGGTGGAAGGCAAACGAGTGGGCCTCGCCGCGAAAGAAATCTTCCAGATAACCGCCATCTTCGACAGCAACGGGGACGGGTCGAACTTCGAAGCCGGACCGGGACTGGACCTGACCCTGCCGATTTTACACCAGAACCAGGGCGCCCGCGCTCTCGCCGACGCAAAGTTCAAGAAGGCCTGCCACCGCTACCTCTCGATCCGCAACCAGATCGCCCTTGAGGTGGAGCAGGCCCTGGTACGCTACCGCCAGGCGGAGCGCGACCTGCGGCGGATCCGCGACGAATTGCTTCCGCGCTTGCGGGATACCATCGAGCAGACCGAGCGCGCCTGGCAAGGCGGCGAGGTTTCCTATCTCTTCGTCCTCGAATCCACACGCAAAGCCCACGCCGCCCGCGTCAGCGAAGCCGAAATGATGGCCGAGTGGAGACGGGCGGCCGCTGAACTGGAGCGCAGTTCCGGTTCTCCTTCCCTCCTCTCCATGGCCCGCGAACACATCGAACCATGACCAAGCCGATTCCAGCCTGCCTGTCCATCCTCGTGCTTTTCGTCACCAATACGCACACGGCCGAGGAAACCCAGGCCACGATCTCAAACAAGACGCCCGAGGCGCAACTGGCCACCGTTACCTTGACCGAGTCCGCGGAAACGCGTCTCGGCATCGTCACGAGCCCCATCGAGCGAAAGACCATCTCCGAAGCCCGCCTCTACGGAGGCGAACTGGTGCTCCCGGATCCGGCTGGCGAGGACGCGCAGTCGGTCTTTTCTCTCCTGCCCCAGATGACACCAGCGGAGCGGCTCCACCTCGCCGAGGCCCAGATCGATGCCGACGGCGCCCTGGAAAAAGTCCGGGTCGAATTCGAAGCGGCGTCGATCGAGGTGAAGCGCGCCACTGAGCTTCTCGAGAACAAGGTCGGCAGTGCCCGCTCCGTCGATGACGCCAAGGCTCGGCTCGAGTTGGCCCGGACCGCCATGGAAGCCGCCCGCTCGAAACGGGAACTGCTGGGCCCGGCCGTTCTTGCGACCAGGCCGCCTCCACAGCTGTGGGTCAAAGTTCCCGTCTACGTCGGCGATCTGGAGCAAATCGATCGGGAGAAACCCGCCATCGTCGGCGGCTTGGACGGCGAACCTGTGCCCACCGATCTCACCGTCCAACCGGTCGAGGCTCCGCCATCGGCCGATCCCGTCGCCGCCACCGTCGATCTGTTCTTCACACTGGACAATACCGACCGGAAACGGGTGCCAGGCCAGAGGGTCGGCGTTCGACTGCCCTTGAAAACCGAGGCGGAATCCCTCGTGGCCCCTCATGCGGCCGTGCTCTACGACTTCGAAGGGGGCGCCTGGGTCTACGAATCCCTCGGCAAGCAGGTTTACGCCAGACGGCGCGTGCAGATCGCGCGAGTCATCGATGAGACCGCCGTCCTCTCCAGCGGTCCCGAAGCGGGGACACCGGTCGTTACCGACGGGGCCGCCGAGTTGTTCGGAACCGAGTTCGGAGTCGGCAAATGAAGCGAACCCACCGCCCCGACACTTCGCCCCCACGAAAGCCATGATGCGCTGGTTGATTGAGACGTCCCTGAACATGCGGGTGCTGGTCGTGGCTCTCGCCGCCGTCCTGCTCGTGGCCGGCTGGCGGACCGTCAAGGAAACTCCGCTCGATGTGTTTCCCGAGTTCGCTCCGCCGCTGGTGGAGGTTCAGACCGAGGCGCCGGGACTCTCAACCGAGGAGGTGGAGAATCTCATCACCGTCCCGCTGGAGAACGCCCTCAATGGCACCTCCTGGCTGAAAACGATCCGCTCGAAGACGGTCCTGGGCCTTTCCTCCGTAGTCCTGATCTTCGAGGAAGGCACCGACCGCATCAAGGCTCACCAACTGGTCCAGGAACGCGTGGCCACCGTGGCGGGGCAACTTCCCTCGGTAGCCAATCCCCCGGTGATCCTGCCGCCGCTTTCCTCGACCAGCCGTGCGATGAAGATCGGCGTCTGGTCGGACACCCTGACGCAGATGGAATTGACGGACCTCGCGCTCTGGAAAATCCGGCCCCGCCTCATGGCCGTTCCGGGCGTGGCCAATGTCGCCATCTGGGGACAGCGGGATCGACAGTTCCAGGTGCAGGTCGACCCCGAACAATTGCGGGCGCATGGGGTGACTCTCGACGAGGTGATTCAGGCCACCCGTGACGCTTCCTCCCTCGGCGCGGGCGGATTCATCGACACCCCCAACCAGCGTCTCCCGGTTTCCCACGTCGGCAATATTCGGTCGGCTGAAGATCTCGCCAATACCGTGGTGCGCTTCACGCCCGGCTCAGGCTCGCCACTTCGCCTCGGTGATCTCGCTCGCGTCGTCGTGGACCATCCACCCCCGATCGGCGACGGAGTCATCAACGATGGCCCCGGCCTGCTTCTCATCGTGGAAAAGCAGCCATGGGGCAATACCCTCGACGTGACCCGCGAGGTCGAGGCCGCGCTGGAAACCCTGATGCCGGGCCTGGAAGGCGTCAACGTGGACTCGACCATTTTTCGACCGGCCACTTTCATCGAGGAATCCCTGGCCAACCTCTCCCACGCGCTCACTCTCGGGTGCATCCTGGTCGCCGTGGTGTTGATTCTTTTCCTCTTCGACTGGCGCACCGCCTTCATCAGCCTGACGGCCATACCACTTTCCCTCCTGGCCGCCGCGGTCGTCCTCTACCTGCGCGGCGGCACCATGAATACCATGGTCATCGCCGGGCTCGTCATTGCCGTGGGTGAGGTTGTCGATGACGCGATCATCGACGTGGAAAACATCATGCGCCGCCTCCGGCAGAATCGGGCCGTTGCCCAGCCCCGACATCCGTTCAGGGTCGTGCTGGATGCCTCGATGGAAGTCCGGAGCGCGGTGGTCTATGCCAGCCTCATCGTGATCCTGGTCTTCCTTCCGGTCTTCTTCCTCGACGGCCTTTCCGGCACCTTTTTCCGGCCCTTGGCCCTTTCCTACGTGCTGGCAATCCTGGCATCTCTCCTGGTCGCACTGACCGTCACGCCCGCCCTTTCCTACATGCTCCTGCGCAAGGTGAAGACGCAGATAAAGGAACCTCCGCTGGTGCGGGCCCTGAAGGCGGGCTATCGCAGGATCCTGCCCTTTTTCGTTCACCGTCCCGCCGTTGCCGGACTCGTGCTCGCGGGAGCTCTGGTCGCGGCCGGCGTGATCGTTCCCAAGCTCGGGGAAGAATTCCTGCCCAAGTTCAAGGAACGGGATTTCCTCATGCACTGGCTGGAGAAACCGGGCACTTCCCTCGAGGCCATGACCCGGGTCACCATACTGGCAAGCAAGGAGCTGCGGGCCATTCCCGGCGTCCGAAATTTCGGTGCCCATATCGGTCGAGCCGAGGTCGCCGACGAAGTCGTCGGACCGGAGTTTACGGAACTCTGGATCAGTCTCGATCCCGAAGTCGATTACGACGAAACCGTGGCCCGGGTCCAGGAGGTCGTCGATGGCTACCCGGGACTCTATCGCGACCTGCTCACCTACCTGAAAGAACGCATCAAGGAGGTCCTCACCGGAGCCAGTGCCACCATCGTGGTCAGGACCTTCGGAGATGACCTGGACGTCCTCAGAGGGAAGGCGGAGGAAATCCGCGCTTCCGTCGAGCAGGTGGACGGAGTCGCGGACCTCAAGATCGAGCAACTTCAAATGGTCCCCCATCTCCAGGTGCGGCTGCGACCGGAAGCGGCCTCCAATCTCGGACTCACACCCGGACGAGTCCGGCAGGCCGCCAACACGCTGGTGTCGGGCGCCACCGTGGGACAGGTCTACGAGGAACAGAAAGTGTTCGATGTCGTCGTCACCGGCGTACCCCAACTCCGCTCCAGCGTCCACGCGCTTCGCACGCTCCTCATCGACACACCGACGGGAACCCGCGTTCCGTTCGAAGATGTGGCCGAGATCAGCATCGTACCCACACCCAACACCATCAAGCACGAGGGCGCTTCGCGCCGCATCGATGTCACCTGCAACGTGGCCGGTCGCGACCTCGGCAGCGTGGCCCGGGAGATCGAATCACGGGTCGGCGAGATCGACTTCCCCCGCGGCTACCATCCCGAGTTCCTTGGCGAATACGCCGCCCGGGAGGCCTCGCGAAAGCGGCTCTTCAGCCTCGCGGCGGGAGCTTTGCTGGGAATCCTGGTGCTGCTGCAGGTCGATTTCCGCTCCTTTCGACTCATGCTCCTGGTGGCGCTCACGCTACCCTTCGCGCTCATCGGTGGTGTCTTCGGAGTCTATTTCAGCACCGGGATCCTGTCGTTGGGATCGTTGGTGGGTTTTGTGACCGTGCTCGGAATCGCTTCGCGCAACGCCATCATGCTCGTCAGCCATTTCCGGCATCTCCAACTAGAGGAGGGGATGGAATTCGGCGTCCTTCTCGTGCTTCGCGGCGCCGAAGAGAGGCTCGCTCCCATTCTCATGACGGCGCTGACCGCGGGACTCGCCTTGCTGCCGCTCGTGATCAACGGCAACAAGCCCGGCCAGGAAATCGAACATCCCCTGGCCGTGGTCATCCTCGGGGGCCTGGTCACCTCGACATTGTTGAATCTCTTCCTGCTCCCCGCCTTCTACGCCGTCTTCGGACGAGTCGGAAAATCCGACGATCAGCTTCCTGCGTGAGCCACAGACGCTCCAGGATTCATTCTCTCCGGCGATCTCGCTTTGCGTAATTCAAGCACATGCACCGCCTATTCGAATCGGGAAGATGCCTTATACCGGATTCAAATAAGATCTGGACGATTTGCGAGTCCCTCGGTTCTCGGGGCGAGGCGCGCTGAGGGAAGGTAGCGAGCTACCTGACCGAGGCGGAACGAAGCATCCGGGAAGCGAAGACTCGCATCACAAAAATCAACCGAAGGCTGGGATCCTCTTTTTCCATTTCCATCAATCGTCCAGGAGTTATTGGAATTTGGTATTATACCATTTCCGAGAAAAAACCTGACGATTTTCGGAGGCGGTTTTTTCCGGGGCAAGGCGCGAGGAGGGCGCGATGCGGGCATCGCAACTGACGAGCAACGAAGCAACCGGGGAGAACCGACCCGAATCTCCCAGAAACGCCGAAGGCTGAATCCCCTTTTTTGTCTTCCCTGAATCGTCAGGTGATTTTTTGGATTTGGTATTAGCTATCAAGCACTCCAAACAATTGGGACGACCTCAAATTGATCAGGTCTCACATCGCGCCATTCCCTTGCTCCCGAAATCGTGATTCGGTTCGAAAGCCTTCGGCTGGCTCTCTCCCGCCAACTGAATTTCAACAGGTCGCGCTACGCCCCCGCGTTTCCGATCGCCTTCACTCCATCCCGAGAATTCGCCTGATTTTGTGTGAAGAAATCGACACATTTTGTCACAGAAAAACAATTGAATCGCCTTGCATTCGTGTTCAACCTCCCCAAGTCGCGCTGTCGAGAAGCGGACTTTCTGTCCCCGATCCCCGGGAATCGCAGACAGTCGGTTTCTCGGCACCGTTCGACCCTCAACGGATTGACCATCAACTCGATCACCTGAATCAACCAACACCATGACTCAACCCCACTACCTTCGAACTCTACTCGCCGCGGCCGGTTCCGCGGCTGCCATGGCGGGAGGCTCCCTCCTCGCCGGCGACGCCGGCAAGGTCGTCATCGACGACAAGGCCCCGATCGCCGACGCGGAGCCCTGGACGTTCTGCAACATCTTCGACTACAACACCCTCTACAAGGGTGACGGCTTCATCAAGGAAGTCTCGATTCACGGCCGTTACCAGGGCCAGTACATCTACCAGTCGGAAGATATCGGAGGCGACTCCAACAGCTACCGCAACTGGCAGCACCGCCGGACCCGTATCGGCATGGAGATCGAGATGGCCGGTGGTCTCTCCTTCTACGTGGAGAACAACATGGCCGACAACGAGGAGCTCTTCGCGGACCGCTGGCAGAACGACTGGCAGGATTTCTACGTCCAGTGGGAACCCAACGACGACTTCTCCCTGACCGTCGGTAAGCAGAAGCAGGACTTCACCATCGAGGACGCCACTTCTTCCAAGCGCATCCTCACCGTGGAGCGTTCCCCGATCGTGAACGAAACCGCCGGTGCGCGCCCCTGGGGTGCCGTGGTCGGGTTCAAATTGGGCGGATTCAGCAATCAGGTTGGCGCCTGGCTCACCGGCGCGGATGATTCCTGGGGCAGCTGGCCCACTTTCGACGCCAACGCCTCCGCTTCGTTCAATACCTCCTACGAGATCATGGAGGGAACCGACCTTCGCCTGGACTACATCTTCAACGACAACGAAGGCGGAACCGGTCCCGTCGAGGGCGGCGCGGACGAAAGCTATGCTTCGGCCTACCAGCACGCGCTCGCCGTGGGCACCGACTCCAGCTGGGGCGACCTCGGCCTCGTCACCAACGCCATCTTCGGCTGGAACCGCGAAGGTTCCGGTGGTCTTCCGGACAAGCACGACACCTTCGGCTTTGTCGTCATGCCCTACTACAACCTGACCGACAAACTCCAGGCGGTCTTCCGCTGGGCTTACATGACCGAAGGACGTGAGCAGCGTACCCAGCGCTATCCCGTCCGCATCGCGGTCTCGGACTACCACACCTTCTACGGTGGCCTGAACTACTACATCTGCGAACACAACCTCAAGCTGATGGCCGGCTACGAGTATGCCGTCGGCAACGAGTTCAACGGTTCCGACGACATCGACACCGGCACCTGGATGTTCGCCGTCCGCACCTACTTCTGATCAACAGGATTCCCCCTCACCGGGGACCTTTCCCTTGGTAAAAAGGCGGGGCGCGAGCCCCGCCTTTTTCGTGCCCGGTTCCCTCCGCTCGCACCGCTGATACCGGATCCAAATAAGATCTGGACGATTTGCGAGGCCTTCGGTTCTCGGGGCGAGGCGCGCTGAGGGAAGGTAGCGAGCTACCTGACCG
>JAUIGT010000186.1 GCA_030432615.1 Verrucomicrobiia bacterium | reverse complement strand
GACGGCGGCATCACCAAGGACGAACTGCCCCAGATGGGCCAGGGCCGAGGACCGGGTGGTCCCGGTGGACGTCCCGGCGCCGGAGGTGGTGGCGGCAACCAGGCGGGCGCCATCTTCGAACGCTACGACAAGGACGGCGACCAGAAGCTTTCGAAGGATGAAGTTTCCGAGGAACTCTGGGCTCGCATCTCGAAGGCGGACAAAAACGCCGACGGCCTCATCAGCCAGGAAGAATTGAGCGCCGTCTATTCCGAAGGGCGGCGCGGCGATGGTCCCGGAACGCCCGGCAACGGGAAGCCCGCCCGTCCCGAGGTCGAGAAACCCGACAAGGCCTGATCGATCCTGTTTCGCGTTTCCGCGAATTTCCCTGACACTCCAGAAAAAGCCGTCCGGTGCCTCGCGCCGGGCGGCTTTTTTCGTGTCGGGGGATCGAACCTGCCCCGGTGACGCGAAAGCGGGCCGAATCGCGCCTGGAAAAAGTTCGCGAAAACGAAAATCAAGATTGCAACTTCTCGCAAAGATGAATATAATTTCCAAAATTACCGTTCGTTTTCGCACTTCAACCCCGCTTCCCGATGCTTGCCGCACTCCGCTTTCTCGCCAAATGCCTCGGCGTTTTTCTTCTCTGGGCCTTGATCGGTGCCGTGATTTACGCGGTGGGAACCGATCTCCTGGCCCGGCAGAACGAGCCGAGTCTTGCGGATGATGGGGACTTGGCGAGCGCGGTCGAACTTCCCCCGGTCGGTGAGATGCTGGTGGAAGCCGACGCGGTCCTGGTCACCACCGTGACCGAGCGGCCGGTCGATATCGATTTCGATTCCGAGGGGAACGGCTACGTCCTCGACGAGAACGGACTCGTCTTTCGCGTCAAGCAGACCGGTTCCCGCGACACGGTGCCCTACCTGATCCTGCCGAACGAGCACACCGAGAAGCGGGTGCCGTTTCGCGCGATGGCGCTGCACCCGGGCTTTCTCGATCCCGATTCCCGCGGTTTCGGTCGTTTCTACACCGTCGAACCCGAGCGGACCGGCAGCGGTCATCCGGATTTCGTGCCCGAATACGGTGGCGACCTGGAGCATCACCAGGATGTGTTGGTGGAATACCAGACCACCGAGCCGACCGCGCGGACCTTCACCGGTTCGCGCAAGGTGCTGGCGCGCTTCAGTCAGCCCGGTGCCGATCACAATGTCAACGACCTCGCCTTCGACCGGATCGGACGCCTCTTCATCGCCGTCGGCGACGGGGCCTCGTCGGTGCGGCCGGGTCGCGAGGAGACCTCGCGCAACGCCATGTCGCTGCTGAACGTCTATGGCAAGGTGCTGCGCATCGATCCGCTCGGTCACAATTCCGCCAACGGTCGCTATGGCGTGCCGCCGCGGAACCCGTTCCTCGTGATCGACCAGGCGCTGCCCGAGATCTGGTGCTACGGCCTGCGCAACCCGCGCCGGATCGAGTTCGATCCCTACCGCGACTGGCTCAGCATCGTCGATCTCGGCCAGGACGGGATCGAGGAGGTCAACATCAGCGAACTCGGCGGCGAGCACTTCGGTTGGGACCTTTGCGAGGGATCCTACTTCTACCCGCCGGCCAAGGGCCGGAAGCCCACCGAAGGCGTGATCGCTCCGCGGATCGAGTTCGCTTCCCAGGGCGGTATCCGGGCCGCCGGCGGTTTCATCTACCGCGGCGAAAAATTCCCGGCCCTCCGCGGTCGCCTGCTCTTCGCGGGAACCGATGGACGGCTGATGTCCTCGCGGGTCGATGGCAAGGGCGGAATCGCCCGGCTGCTCGTCGGCAACCAGCGATCGCTGGGCAACCAGGCCGTCACCGGCATCCGCCCCGGACCGATGGGTGAACTCTTCGTGATGACCCGCAACGGCGACATCTACGAACTGCAGAAGCGCAACGCCTCCGCCACCTCGAAGAAGCGCAAGCGTCCCATTCTCTGCTGGGCGCTGTGAGTTGCGGTGACTTTCAGAAAAGAATCTGGTCGATGAACTCGTTCAAGTGCTCCGGGCGGTAGCGGTCCCGGCGAGCCACGACGATCAAAGTGCGGGAGAATTCCGGCTCCAGTTCAAGCCGCGTGACGGGTTTTCGGCGACCGTAGATGGCCAGCGCCCGGATGGGAACCACGGCGACGCCGAATCCTAATGAAACCAGGTTGATCGTCAGGTCGAAACTGTCGGTATGCATGGCCGGACTTTCCGCCCGCCCAAAGTTTCGCGACCACTCCGCCAATCGTTTCCCCGTCTCGGAATCCTGTGCCAGAGCGATCAGCGGATTTTCCTGAAAGCATCGCGATAGCGACTCTGGCGCGACTTCGGGAGGAAGGATTCCCACGAAGCGGTCCTCGAATTGATGGGTGATCTCGAGTCCATCGGGCAACCGCGGCCGATGGCAACACACCCCGATGTCCAGGTCCGCTTGTTGAAGTCGGTTGATCAGATCGCTTCCCTCGAGATACGAGAAATCGATTTCCACTTGGGGATGCTTTCGTCGGAAGGCGGTGAAGAAGCCCGGCAGATAGGCGAAGCCCACCGACCTGGCGATCCCGGCTCGGATTCTGGGCGGAGTTGAAGCGTAGGTCTGCTGAAACGAACGAATCGTTTCGTGGAAATCGGAAAGCAGTCTCTCGGTGTCCTTGAACAAGGCCCGTCCGGCATCGGTGAGCCGCACCCGTCGGGTGGTCCGTTCGAAGAGTCGGGTCCCCAGAGACTCCTCCAAGGCTTGGACCTGACGAGTGACTGCGCTCTGAGTGAGTCCGCATTGCTGTCCGGCGGCCGTGAACCCGCCCGATTCGGCTACGGCCCGAAAGAGCTGCAGGGAATAAAGCCCCACGTTTTCTCCGCCAGACGATTGATGCATTCTTTTAATTAATTCACAAGAAAAATGAATTTCAATCGTGAATCAGCGGGCCGGAAGGTGCGGATGTCATGGAAACGAGAGCGGTTATTCCAGCTCTCGATTTTCCACCAATTCGCAAACCTCAACGTCTGAAAACATGGAAACAGATTCCCTGAATCGCTTGGAAGATAATGTGCCCGGTCCCTGGTTCACCACCGATGACTGCATCATCTGTGGCTTGTGCGGAGAAATCGCGCCCGAGACCTTTGCGCCCGATTCCGGAGGAGTCTTCCACATCGTACATCACCAGCCCGATTCGGCGGAGGCGGAGGCCGATGCGGAAGAGGCGCGGGAAGCTTGCCCGGTAGAAGCCATTCACCGGGAAAGTGAGGAATGAAACGGCCTCAAAGTCCTCACTCCCGCGTCAGCCGCACGATCACCTGCCCGTCCTCGTCGAACCGGCGGGCGGCGGTCTCCTGGATGGCGGTGGGGGTGAGGGCGCGGATGGCTTCGGGCGTGTCGCGGAAGTGATCCCATCCGACGTCCAGCAACTCATCGACGGCGCTGCGGGCGGCCAGTTGCTGGGCGCTCTGGCGGCTCATGATCTCCCGGCCGAGAAAGGAACTCTTGGCCCGCTCGAATTCCTCCGCCTCGAGTCCCTCGCTACGCAGCAGGGCGATCTCGTCGAGCAGTTCGGTCTGCACCTTTTCGAGGTGCTCGGGTGCGGTGGCGACGTAGAAAAGAAACAGTCCGGTATCGAGCCCGACCAGCTGGGTGGCTCCGACGGAATAGGCGAGGCCGAGGTCCTCGCGGATGCGAATGAAGACGCGGGAGGCCATGTCGCTGCAGGCCTCGTCGAGCAGGTCGAGGGCGTGCCGGTCTTCCGCGGCGATTCCCGGAGTGCGGTAACCGATGAGGAGAATGGCCTGCTCTTTCCGGTGATGGAGGGTCACCGGATCGGTGTCGATCGGGGGGAGTTCGCCGCCGGATCGGCCGTCGGCGAAGGATTTCTCCCCGGCGGGCATGGCGGTCTCGAAGCGCTGGCGCAGCAGGTCCTCGGCCCGAGCGGCATCGATATCACCGAAGACGGCGACGACGCCGTTGTGGCCGCAGACGACCCGGTTCCGGAGCGCTTCCAGGGTATCGCGATCGAGGGCTTCGACGGTCTCGGGGGAACCGGAACCGCGCAGGCCGTAGGGGTGTTGGGCGCCGAAGAGTCGCTCGCGCAGGGATTGCATCGCCACGGTGAAAGGCCGATCGTCCTCGGCTTTGATCCCGGCGATCTGGTAGCCTTTCTCCCGGGAAATGGTGTCCTCGAGCAGCGCCGGCGCGAGCAGGGCGTCCCCGACCAGTTCGATGCCCAGGTCGAGGTTGGGCCGCATCATCCCGGCACTGACGTGCAGGGTATTGCGACCGCTGCCGGCGCCGATGCTGCCGCCGACGGACTCAGCGAGGCGGGCCACCTCCTCGGCGGAACGCGCTTGGGTGTCCTTGGTCAGCAACCGTGCCAGGAGCGGGGTAATGCCTGCCGTCCCTGGGGTCGCGGAGAGCATTCCGCCGCGAAACGTCGCGTAGGTGGTGACCAGCGGCACCCGGTCGTCGGCCAGGAGCAGCAGGGTGAGCCCGTTGTCGAGGGTGACCTTCTTCACCGCGTCGGCGAAGTCGCGGCGAGCGGCCACCGGAGCCTTGGGGGCGGGATTCTGGTTCACCGGATTCAGCGACACCACGGTCATGGCGTCGTCGAGCAGGTAGCGGCGCACCGCCGCGGTGACGTCGTCCGCCGAGACTCGCTGGGTGGCCTCGACGTAGTCACGGGTGAAATCGAGATTGCGGGTCAGGATCCAGTTCGAGCCCAGGTCGCTGGCTTGCCCGTTCATCGTCACCAGGGTGCGGAACTGGGCCGAGAGCGACTGTCGCATCGCCGTTTCCAACTCGGCGGGATCGGGACCGTCGAGGGCGATCTGCTTCAGGCAATCCAGGGACACGTCGAGGGCTTCGTCGCGTTTCTCCGGTTCGGTATCGGCACTGACGATGAACAGTCCGGCGTGGGCCGGGGTGTAGGAATAGGCGCTGACACTGTGTGCCAGTCCGCGTTTTTCCCGCACCTCGCGGTAGAGGCGCGAGCTGCGTCCGCCGCCGGCGATGGAGGCGAGGATGTCCAGCACCGGCATGTCGGGGTGGGAAACATCGGGAATGTGCCAGGCGATCTCGGCCCTGCTCAGTTCGGTGGGAAATTCCTCGTGAACCTCGCGGCGTCCCAGCTGGCGGGGTTCGGCGGGGATGACCTCGTGATGACGGCGTCGGCGCCGCGTGAGGCCGCCGAGATGCTCGCCGACCAGGGCGCGGACCCGGTCGGCATCGACATCGCCCACGATCACCAGGAACAGGTTGTCCGGGGAATACTGGCGGCGGTAGTAGCCGTGGAGATCGTCGCGGGTGAGCTGGTTGAACAGGTCGAGGTGCCCGATGATCGGGTGGCGGCAGGGATTTTCCGCGAAGGCGGTGCGGAAGAGCAATTTGCTCAGCACCGAGTCGGGATTGTCGTCGCCCATGGCGAACTCGCGCCGGATGACCTCGGCCTCCTTGGTGAATTCCTCCTCCGGCAACTGCGAGTCGGCGACCACGTCGCAGAGCACGTCGAGGCAGGTCTCGAATCCCTCCGCCGGGGTATCGATCCAGTAGACGGTCCGGTCGAAGGAGGTGTAGGCGTTCACGTAGCCCCCGGCTGCCTGCACCGTCTGGGCGATCTCGCTGGCGTCGCGGCGCGACGTGCCCTTGAAGAGCATGTGCTCGAGGAAATGCGAGAGCCCGGCGCCCAGCCATTCGCCTTCATGGATGCTTCCGGTGCGGCACCAGGCCTGGAGGCTGACCACGGGGGAGGAATGGTCCTCCTTGACGATGATCTCGAGCCCGTTGGGCAGGGTGGAAACCGACGCGGTGGTGCGCGGAAATTCGATCAGGGACGGGTCCGACACGGGCGGCGGGAGCAAGGGACGACGGGCCGGGGAATTGGCCTGGGCGACCGTCAGTTGAGCGTCTGCTTGGGGGCTTCGTCGGTCGGGGACGAAGTCTCGGGGGTGATCCCCCGCGGTGGGGGACCGTCCTCACCCTGGCCGGCCCGATTCAACCGCGTCAGGGGTTGCCGGGGACGGAAGGGCTCCCGGAAGGCTTCGTCGAAGTCGAAGACACCGGCGAAATCGGCGGGATCGTCCTCGTCGGAACGGCCGAAGGCGCCGACTTCGATCAGCTGGAAAACCATGTCGCCCACGTCCTCGCATCGCGTGACGCCCCAGTTCTCGAGGACCGTCGCGGCGAGCGGGCCGAACTCCTGGAGGGCGAACTCGCGCAGTCCGTGGAGCAGCTCGGGACCGCAGACGTGGCGGTGCTCCTCGGACTCCTCACCGCGGAGCTTTTTCACGGTGAAGTCGAGGGCGTCGCGGAGAAAAACGTAGGCGTCGGGGTCGAATCGGGAATCGTTCTTCCGGATCGCGCGGACGGCTTCTGGGAAAGGGACCTTTTGCATCGGTGGCAGTAAGTCTTCTATCAGACAGGGCGGGGTGGTTCGTCAAGACAAAGGCGGAGGGAAATCGCGTCGGACCTCGGGGATTGGGGCGCGCGCTCGAGGCTAAGGCGTTGAGCTCAAGGTGATGGCGCGGGATTGGTGCCCGATTCCAGCAACACCGGCGGCAGGGCTGCGCGATTCGACTGCCCGGTCGCGCGAATTTTCCACCAGCGAACGAGTCCGACGAGCAGGACCAGGGCCATCAGCACGATCAGGGCAAGGCGTTCCGCCCGGGTGAAACGATTCATGCGACCGGCGTCGGCGAAGAACTCAGGCGAAGGCCACGCCGGGCTGGTCGCCGTAGGTGATATCGACCCGCTTCCCGCCGTTGAGGATGGAAAGGCGTCCCGCCTCGACCACCAGTTCGTTGAAGAAACTGTTGGCGGGCGTGGCGTGCCAGCCGGCGGCATCGAGGTCGAGCAGCTTCCGACGCCGGGCCTCGAGGTCCCCGGCATCCGCCACCTGCGCGGCGGCATCGACCAGTTGCTCGATCGCGCGGAATCCGTAGCCGACCGGGCGCAGGCCGGGGCCGTCGGGGCGCTCGATCATCTGAAAATAGTCCGGGTTCACGAAGTGGTGCGCGGTATCGCCGGGATCTTCTCCCGGAGCGAGGGCGCAGTATTCGGCGCCGCGGATGTTGTCGGAATGGGCGATGAATCCGCCGACGCCGGTGGCCTCGTCCTTGGTGTAGAGAGTCATGCCCTGGTCATTGCCGGCCGAGGCCTGGTTGGGGTAGGCGATGCCGTTCTGGACGTTGAGCACGGCGCCGTTTTCCCAGATGACGCGGGCGTCGGTGTAGAGGTAGCCGACATTGCCGTTGGGGAAGGCGTCCTCGATTCCGTGCACGGAAACCGCCACCGGTTTCAGCCCGGTGATGAAGGCGACGAGATCGACGTAGTGGCAACCGATGTAGACGAAGAAATCGGTCTGGTCGGTGGTGCACCAGTTCATGAAATTGGAATCGCGGTACCACCATTTCTCGTGGAGCCGGGCCTGGCCGAGCTTGAATTCGCCCAGCTGGCCGGAGCGGTATTTCTTCCGGGCGATCCAGTTCTTGTCGTCGTAGCGCTTGTGATACTCAACTCCGACGAAAACGCCCTTCTCGTGGGCGCGCCGCTGGACGTCGAGGGCGTGCTCGTGACTGAGGACGAGCGGTTTCACGCAGACCACGTGGTGCCCGCGATCGATGGTCTCGCAGAGGACCTCGTAGTGGTTCTGGTCGGGAATGGCGATGTAGACGATGGATTGCTCGGGGAGCTCATCGAGCAGTTCCTTGTAGAGATCCGGTTGCGGATCGTCGCTGTCGTCAGGACCCGGTTTCGGGGTGAAGGAATGCTCGGGAAAGGCGGCCTTCAGCGAGGAGTCTTCGAGCAGGGGAGCCAGGGTGGATTTCCTCCGGGCCGTGACCGTGATTTCGCCGATCTTGCCGAGTCGCTGGAGTTGGTAGAGCGACGGCAGCACCTGGACCCGGGTGATCATGCCGCCGCCAATGAGGAGAACGGGACGTGGAGAAGCGCTCATGGAAATACGAGGGAAAAGTGAGGGTGAAAACGTTTCCCGACTCAACAGGGTTGGAGGTGGGAGTCAACCCTGTTGGCTTGCGTGATCGAGGGCGCGGAGGATCACGGCAACGCCTCCGCGAACCCCCCGAGGTGGGCGGCGTTGACCCGGGGGAGACCGGCGCTGGGCTGGTTGAGGATCCTGGCGCCGCCGATGCCGCCCTCGATGACGAGAATGGTGGAGCCGCCGCCATCGAGGTTGATCCCGTCGTGGGCGCCGAGGGCGAAGAGCCAGCGGGCGGTGTCGTGGAGGCTGGCGCCAATGCTGTGCTTCGGTTGGCGTCCGTCGATGACGAGCAGGATGAGGTGGCGCCCGTCCTTGGTCACGCCGACGGCGGTGCGGGGATGACGGTTGTCGTTGGGCTCGGTGGCGGGTTTGCCATCGACCAGCAACTCCATCCCGGCGCAGGCGAACCAGAGATCGTCGAGGTTCTTCGGCTCGCTGCGGACGAAGCCGACTTTCTTGTCGCGCGAGATCGTGATGGCGACGGGCTTGGCGCTGCTCCACGAGGAGATCTTCTTTCCCTGGGAAACCGCGAAGCCGATGAGGTCGAGCGGTTCGCTGCCAAAGTAGCGGCAGCAGGGGGTGAAGAAGGCGGTGTTGATCGCGAACTGGAGATCGTTGCGCTTGAGGAACTGGGCGGCGTTTTCCCCGTCGGTCTCGAGCGGAGCGTCGCCGTTGTCCTCGGTGGCGAGAAAACGGATGCCTTCCGCCCGGAGATCGATCCGCACCGCGATGATGGCTTCGGGACCCTCGGCGGTCTCCCGTTTCCCCCGCGTCATCTCGACGCCGCGAAAGGCGGGCTTCCATCCATCGATCTGGAATGAATCATCCGAATGTCCGAAAGAGGGGAATGCCAGGATGAGCGCGAATCCCGTGATCGAGGCGAGGAAACCTTTCATTGTGATCTCACTCTACGGTAAAAGGAGGCTCGATTCCGTTTCGAATTCTCGCATTCCCGCCCGTCTCCCATGTTCGGACTCCATCCCGCCGATCTCGTCGCTCTCGGACTCTACTTCGTGGTGGTGACCGTGGCGGGCGTGTGGGCTTCGCGGAAGGTGCATTCGCTGGCGGATTTCGTGATGCCGAGGCGCTTCGGGAAGGCCTTCATGATGATGCACGGCTTCGGCACGAGCACGCACTCGGACCAGGCGGTCAGCGTGGCGTCGAAGACCTTCACCAGCGGGCTGAGCGGCATCTGGTATCAGTGGATGTGGCTGTTCGCGACACCCTTCTACTGGCTGATCGCCCCGATGATGCGGCGCTTCCGGGCGCTGACGACGGCCGATGTCTTCGAGGCACGTTACAGCAGGAGCGTGGCGGTGCTGTTCGTGATCGTGGGGCTGGGCAAGTTCATGCTGGTGATCGGAATGATGCTCAAGGGCACCGGCGTCATCATTCATGCCTGCACCGACGGCCTGCTGCCGGAGAATGTCATGATCATCGCCATGACGGTGATGTTCGTGGTCTACGGGCTCGCCGGCGGCCTCGGCGCGGCCATCGTCACCGATTTCATCCAGGGGATTCTGACCATCATCTTTTCCTTCCTCCTGCTGCCCTTCGTCATGGACGCCGTCGGCGGCTTGGCCGGGCTGCGGGAGACGTTGCCCGAGGTGACGGGGCGCGACGACATGCTCTCGCTGGTGGCGCCGGGCGACATCGGGGTGTTCTTCATCGCGGTGATCGCCCTCAACAGCCTGCTCAGCGTGGCGGTGCAGCCGCACAACATGGGTACCTGCGCCGCCGGGAAAACCGAGACCGAGGGCGCGGTCGGTTTCATGGGCGGGAACATGATCAAGCGGCTCTGCACGGTGGCCTGGTGCCTCACCGGGCTGGCTGCGATCGCCTATTACCGGGGACAGGTCGAGCACCCCGACCAGGTCTACGGGATGATGGCCCGCGATTTCCTGCCGGAGATCCTGCCGGGATTGCTGGGAATCTTTCTCGCCGCCTTGCTGGCCACGGTGATGGGGAGTTGCGATTCCTTCATGATCGCGGCGTCGGGCCTGATCACGGAGAATCTCTACAAGCCCCTGGTGCGGGGGCGCTCGCAGAAGCACTACCTCTGGGTGGCGCGGGCGGCGGCGCTGCTGGTGGTGACCGGCGGCGTGATTCTGGCCTATACCGCCGAGGGCGTGGTCAGGATGCTGGAACAGATGTGGAAGGTCGATGCCATGATGGCGATGGCCTTCTGGCTCGGGGTCTTCTGGCGACGGGCCACGGTGGCGACGGACGCGCTAGGCTTTCGCTTGCGCTTTGGGAAGGCCAAAGAGATTCGGACGCGCGAGGGCGAGCCGGTCTCCCAATGCCAACATCTCCAGCGGCTGCCGGGCGACTTCGAAATGGAGGTCTTGGCGCGCACCCGCAGCGTCGCCGCCCACTTGGTAGGGCAGGGGACGGTCGGCGTGCACGTCGACGTCACGGACCAAGAAGTCGTGGATTTCGGGGTGGCGGTAGCGGCCGCGCCAAATTCCCGGATAAAGGTTCGCCAGGATGCGCGGAATTCCGCAGGCGGCTGCATGCTCTTTCCGTCCTTCGCGTAGACCAGCACTGTACGCGCGGTCGCGACGCATGTCTCGCCCACAAACAGTCCCGAGACAACGATCCATGACGTATTGCCCACGGCAACCGTCCTGGTGCCGGTCACGACGGTGGACGGAAAGTGCAGCTCGTGCAGGTAATCGACCTCCAGCCGGGCGACGACCCAGTACTGGATGGCGTCCGATCCCGGCTCCAGCGTCTCGATCAGGGACACCCGTCCGACCTCTATGAACTG
>JAUIGT010000185.1 GCA_030432615.1 Verrucomicrobiia bacterium | reverse complement strand
ATAAGATCTGGACGATTTGCGAGACCTTCGGTTCTCGGGGCGAGGCGCGCTGAGGGAAGGTAGCGAGCTACCTGACCGAGGCGGAACGAAGCATCCGGGTGGCGAAGGCTCGCATCACAAAAATCAACCGAAGGCTGGGATCCTTTTTTGCCATTTCCATCAATCGTCCAGAGGTTATTGGAATTCGGTATGAGTCGCCAAGCTCCCGCCGAGACTGGGAGAATCGATATTCCCTTTCATCCCGAAAGGGAATGGATTCGTAACTCCTTCGATTCATCCAACCGAATCATCCCATCCCATGAAGCCCGGATCTCCTTCTCTCTTCTTCTTCACCGCCGCCGCCCTCCTGGCGGCGTCCCTTCTTCCCTGCGAGGCTCAGCTCTTCGGGAAAAAGAAAAAGGAAGCGGCAAACGAGCAGCCCGAACTGGCCCCGGGCCAGTTCGAATGGCACCCGGAACGTTCTCCCTCCGGCCCCCTGCTGATCGTGGTCAGCATCGACGACCAGGTCGCCTACGTGTATCGCAACGCGGTCCTCATCGCCCGCTCCACCGTCAGCACCGGGGCTCCCGGTCATGACACCCCGACCGGTGTCTTCACCATCCTGCAGAAGAACAAGGACCACGAGTCGAGCATCTACAAGGGTGCCAAGATGCCCAACATGCAGCGCCTCACCTGGACGGGGATCGCGATGCACGCCGGCGAACTTCCCGGCTACCCGGCCTCCCACGGCTGCATCCGCCTCCCGCTCGAGTTCTCCTCGAAACTTTTCGGGATCACCGACATGGGCGGCACGGTCGTGATCACGAAAAAGGCGGCCGCCCCCTCGGCTTCCTCGAAGCCGGCCACCATCCTGCTCTCCTCGAATGTCGAACCCGGTTCCCGCCCCGCCGCCCAATTCCTCGGGCAGACGATGTGGGATCCCAAGCGCAGCCCCGAGGGCCCGGTCAATTTCCTCCTCAGCGGCCTGGACCGGACGCTCTACGTTTACCGCAACGGCATCCTCATCGGCCAGACCCCGGTCCACATCGAGCGCCCGGATCTTCCCATTCCTGCCGGGGTCTTTCTCATGCTCGAAGGGGTCGATGAGCAGGCCGCGCCCGTGGTCCGCGGAAAGGCGGCCCGCCCCTGGGCAACTCTTGCCCTCGATGGCGGTTCCCATGGGAATGCCGTCCAGGAACTCCGCGCCCGCCTCCAGATTCCCGAGGACTTCGGCAAGCGCATCTACGACCTGGCCCAGCCCGGGACCATTCTCCTGACCACGCCCGAGGCCAGCACCCCGGAGACCCGTTCCGCGGCCGGCTTCACCATCATGCGGCCCTGAGGAAAGACCGATTGGTCAACGGGTTCCGAATCGAATCGAGCGGTCCGGACTCTCGGGGCCGGCCTGCTCACGAAACCCGCCGCAGTTTCGAGATCCGGCCCGAGGCCACCCACTCGGCCACGTAGATGTCGCCCTCGGGCGTGAAGCAGGCGTCGTGAGGGTGGAGGAAACGGCCGCTCTTCCAGTTCTCCTCGGGGCCGCGGCGCATCGCCATCTTGTCGGCGAGGACCTGCTTCCGCCACTCGGGATCCTCGCCTAGGTGGATGAGCTTGTCGTCCTTGTCGAGCAGGGTGATTCGCGCGCTCAGGTCCGGCACCAGCAGGGTATCGCCGAGCTGGTCGATGTTGGCCGGCAGGATGAACCCGTCGAGCGTGCGACGATGCTCGCCCTCGAGGGAAAACCACTGGAGCCGCTTGTTGGCGCGGTCGGCCACCACCACCTGCGATTCCTCGCCCCGTGTATCGATCCACAACCCGTGCGGGGTGTTGAACTGGCCGTCCTCCTTGCCGCTGCTGCCGAAACTCGACACGTAGTTGGCGTCCTTGTCGTAGCGATGGATCATGTGGGCCCCGTAGCCGTCGGCCACAAAAAAGCTGCCATCGGGCAGGAAGGCGAAATTGGTCGGCAGGAAATGGTTCCGGCCCCAAAACTCGCTGCGATCCTTGAAATCGGTCTTCGTGTTTTCATCCGCCGGGTACGCTCCCGAATCGAGCGGCGCCTTGTGGGACCAGACCTCCTCGCCATCGAGCGTCAGCTTGGCGAAGGTCTTCAGCTTCTGGTAGCCGGTCACGTAGAGGAACTGCTCCTTCCCCTCGGTGCGCACCTCGAGCCCGTGGCCGCCGCCCTGGAACTGCTGGCCGAAGGCCTTCACGAACTTGCCTTCGGTGTCGAAGACGAAGATCGCCGGGTGGTCGGGCAGGTCCTCCCTCCCCTCGTGGACGACGTAGAGATTTCCGTCCCGGTCCACGGAGACGTTGTGGGTGATCTGCCAGGAATACTGGTCCGGCAGCGAAACCCAATCGTGGATGACCTCGTAGCGATGCGCGCCCTCGCCGACGACCGGACCGGCGCGGCGCTCGGGAGCGGCCATCGTCTTGCGGCCACCGAGAATGCCGAAGGCGGCGGCCGACGAAGAGGTGGCGAGGAAACGACGGCGGGAGAGCGGGGAGTTTTTCGGAGAATGCATGGGGCCGATTCTGCCGATTCAGCGCGCGGATCGCAACGGCGAATCCGCCGTCAATCGCGCCATGCCTTCAGCTTGTGGTCGAGAAAGAATGGCGCCAACGGCGTGACCGCGCAGACGAAAACGATCACGCAATGCTTGAAGGACAGGCGCTTGTCGAGCAGGGAGGTCAGCAGGAACCAGCAGAGGGCGAGAAACAGTGCACCGTGAATCGAGCCCACGATCCGCACCGCCAGCGGCAGGTCGGCAAAATACTTCAACGGCATGGCGATTCCGAGGAGGATCACGAAGGAGACCCCGTCGAGGAGAGAGGCGAGACGGAGCCGATCGAACGGTTGGTTTTTCAGGTCGAGAGACATGGCGAATTCGAGATGGCAGCTCCTATCTCACCTCCGCCGGGAACGCAAGCGCCGCTTCCCCGTCTCCTCACCGTCTGGCCACGCTTTCCGCCCAAGCGATGTATTCCTGGTAGGCGCCACTCCGCTCATAGAGCGCGTTCAGCGGAAAGAGGAGAAGATCCAGCGCTCTGTCCAACACGGGCCCGGAAAGTGGCCAGTCGGTATTCGTTTCCACGAAGAATAGGATCAGAGGAAGACCGAAGAAGTAGCCGATCACCACTCCCACCGCACTCAGCGTCCAGAGCAGGATCGCCCATCGATCTCTCCTCCTCGGATCCGGCTCGGTTTCCATTTTCCTTTCTTCGTCGCGGAAGGTGCGGGGAACAGGGCCCTTGCTCTGACGGTCACGGGTCGATCCGCTCTCCGAGCCAATCGATGTAGGCTTCGTATCCCGGGGATTCATCGTAGAAAACCCCGAGCGGCCACAGGGTCACCTCGAGGGCGGTGAAAAACCAATCCGGGAGATGGTCCGCCACGGCGGGTCCGGGATCGGAGTCCAGGTAGATGTAGAGAGCGGGATAGACGAGAACATAGCCCACCAACAACCCCACGCCGTTGATCGACCACAGCAGCATCCCGCGCCGTCGTCCCTTCTTTTCCGCCGATTCCGCTTCTTCCATGAAACGAAGCCTATCCCTACCGAACCCACGTCGGCAAGCCTGCAAGCCGGGCCCTTCGGAGCGAGGCCCGGCCCGACCCAAGAGGGTTCCCTGTCGCACCCAACCCGGTTGAATCGCGGCTGCTTGTGCCCGATTCGCCATGCCCTCACGGAATCCTGCCAAGACGCCCGACCTCCGGACGGTGTAAGCTGGGTTGTCATGCGCCTCCGTATCCCCGGTCTACTCCTGGCCACGCTCTCGGCCTTTCTCCTACCGACCAACGCCGAGCCCGGGTCGGAACGGCCCAACGTTCTCTTCCTCGCCGTGGACGACCTGCGCCCCGAACTCGGTTGCTACGGCGCCGAGCACGTTCATTCACCGAACATCGACAAGCTCGCCGCCTCGGCCGTGACCTTCGAGCAGGCGCACTGCCAGTTGGCGGTCTGCAATCCCTCGCGCGTCAGCCTGCTCACGGGGCTCCGTCCCGATTCGACCCGGGTCTGGACGCTCGATGTCCGCTTCCGACACACCCTTCCCGATGCCGTCACCCTCCCCCAGCATTTCAAGAGCCACGGCTACCAAGCCCTCGGTTTCGGAAAAATCTTTCACAACCCGTGGCCGGACAATGTTTCCTGGAGCGAACCGCACGCCTGGCCCAAAGGCGCCGGTCTCTGGTCCGACGAGGCCAAGGCGGAACTGGCGGCCTTCAAGAAATCCCTTCGCGAAGAGGGCAAGCCGGAAAGGCTCATCGATCGCCTCCGGGCCCGGGCCACGGAGATCGTCGATTGCGAGGATTCCGAGCACACCGACGGCGCCATCGCCGACCAGGCGCTCGAAGCGATGCGCCGACTGGCGAAAGGCGACCAGCCCTTCTTTCTCGCCGCCGGTTTCGTTCGCCCCCACCTCCCCTTCGTGGTTCCGAGGAAATACTGGGATCTCTACGACCGCGATGCCATCCCGCTGGCGAAGGAGGCCGCCCTTCCCCGCGAGGCTCCGACCTGGGCGATGAACACCATGTACGAGCTTCGGGATTACTTCGATTACCTCGACACGCCCGCCCCGACGGAAGGTTCGCTCACCGAGGCCCAGCGACGGGAACTGAAACACGGCTACCTCGCCTCGGTCAGTTTCATCGATGCCCAGATCGGGCGCCTGCTCGATCAACTCGACCGGCTCGGTCTCGCCGAGAATACCGTCGTCGTCCTCTGGAGCGACCACGGCTGGAAACTGGGCGAGCACAACAGCTGGTGCAAGCAGACCAACTACGAGATCGACACCCGGGTGCCCTTCCTCATTCGCGCTCCGGGCGCGGCCGGCAACGGGCAACGCTCCCACTCCCTGGTGGAACTGGTGGACGTGTATCCCACTCTCTGTGACCTCGCCGGCCTGCCCCTCCCGGAGCAATTGGAAGGAGTCAGCCTGCGACCGATTCTCGAGAAACCGGAGACCGAGCTGAAGGAAGGCGCCGCCAGCCAGTTCTTTCGCCGCGACGGTTCCCGGGATCTGATGGGCTACGCCTGGCGGACGGATCGATGGCGCTATGTCGAGTGGATCGATTGGAAGGACGGGAAGGTCGTCGCCCGGGAACTCTACGATCACGCCGCCGATCCCGGGGAAACCCGCAGCCTCGCCGGGATGAAGGAACATGAGCCCCTCATGGATCGCCTCAGCCGACAGATGCGCGAGCAACTTCCACCACGCCCCCTCGGCCATTCCCTGCGGCCGAAATCGACCTCGGAAAAGCCGGCGACCGGTGCCCGCCCGGTGATCACGTTTCGAAATACCGGCACCGGCACCCTGACCGTGTCGTGGCTGCCCGCGCAGGGGAATTCCCGAGTCGTCGGAATCATCGATTCCGGCGGAACGCTCATCCAGAACACGACCGCGGGACATCGCTTCCGGATCCAGGGCCCCGGAGTGGATCGGATCTTCACCGTCACCCGGAAGAAGGAAACGATTGCCATCGGCGCTCCGGCCGGTGCCGGGAAGACCAAGGAGGCAAAGCCGGCAGACAACGTCCCGCGTTCCCGGTCTGACGGCCACCGATCCCTCCTCCTGCATGGCTGGACCCTGCATCTCAGCGACCGACTTCGGGCCGAGGAAGACGAGGCCACCCGGCGCATGCTGGAATTGCTGGACGGCCAGCTGAAACGTGTCGTCGATGCCGTCCCCGAGCCGGCACTCTCCCGGCTCCGGGAAATTCCGATCTGGATCAATCCTCCCTACGAGGGCAGGCGCGGCACCGCCGAATATCACCCGGAAAGGGACTGGCTCGAAAAGAACGGCCGCGACCCCGCCATGGCCCGGGCGGTGGAAATCACGAATGTCGCCAACTTTCCTTTCGAGAATCGGCGCATGCCCTACCTGCTGCTCCACGAACTGGCGCACGGCTACCACGACCGCGTGCTGGAGGGCGGCTACGGCAATGCCGAGGTTCGCGCCGCCTTCGAACGAGCCCGCGATTCCGGAACCTACGACGAGGTCGATCGCTTCGACGGCAACCGCATCCGCAAGGACAAGGCCTACGCGCTTTCCAATCCCATGGAGTATTTCGCCGAATCCTCCGAGGCTTACTTCGGGAAGAATGATTTCTTCCCTTTCACGCGTGAGGAGTTGCTCCGGCACGACCCGTCGATGCATGATCTCCTCCGACGACTGTGGCAGTTGCCGGCGAAACCGTGATGAGGCGACCCCATTTGCATTTTTCGTCCGTCTTTTCCACGGAAGGCGCTAGGGTGTGTGGCCGTGTCCGAAGATCTTTCCACTCCCAAACCCGTCTCGCCCACTGTTGAAGAGGTCTGGGCGCCGGACCGGCTCTGGTTTCGCCCCCTCATTCCCGACGATCTTCCCTGGGGCGACGAGACGCTGCTCCCCGAGATTCCCGACGAGGCGCAGGAACGCTTCGGGCTCATCACCGATGGCTACGTCGAGGTGGAAGGCGAGCGTCTCGAACCCGGCTCTCCGGTTTTCACTGACGATGCTCGCGCACTCAACGAACTCCTGGGCAGCCAGGGCATCGCCCCGCGCTCCGTCTTCGTGCCCTGGTATGGGCGGCTGATTCCGCCGGCCTGGTGGCGGCCCTATTTCCAGCGCATCGACCTCGCCCGCTATCGGGCGGCGCTGCGACCGCAACTCGGACGCGCGCTCCTCTTCACCATCCTGCCGGTCGTCGTCGGATTCTCGATGCCGCAGTTCCTGATGATCGCCCTGCTGTTCGCCACCTTCTACGGGCTGTTTCCGCTGGTGCAGAATGTCATGGCCTGGTTTCAACGCGTGGATCGACAGAGCGTGGAGGAGCTGAATCGACACCTCGTGGCCGACACGCTCTTCTCGCGCTGGATTTCCGGCCGTCCCGCCGGGCCGCTCGCCGCCGGAATCGTCGTGCTGGCGCTCGTGTTCCTGGGCCAGATGGCGACCGGGCTGACAACCTCCATCGAGCGCGCCGCCCTGGTCAAGAGTGCCGTGCTCGAGGGCGGCGAATGGTGGCGGACGATCACCACGGGACTGATGCACGGCAGCGTGCTGCACATCCTCTTCAACGGCATGGCCCTCTACTCGCTCGGCCGGGTCCTCGTCGCCCTCGCCAGCCCGGCGCTCCTGAACCTGGTGTTTTTCCTCACCGTCATCACCGGATCGCTGGCCAGCCTCTGGCTCGGCCCGGGACAGGCCTCGGTCGGCGCCTCCGGAGGAATCCTCGGCTGCCTCGGATTTCTCCTCGTCGTCACCGCGAAGTTCCGGGAACAACTTCCCGCCTACCTGCGAACCAGCCTGATCCAATCGACCATCGTCATCGCCATCTTCGGTCTGTTGGGCAGCGCCTTCATCGACAATGCCGCCCACGCCGGCGGATTCCTCGGCGGCGTCGGGATCGGTCTCCTCTTCTACCCCCGCCTGCGACTGGCCCCGGAAAAGACGCACCCGCTGCTGCGTGCCGCTTCGCTGCTCTGCCTGCTCGGGCTCGTCGCCGGTGTGGCCAAGGTGGCGTGGGAACTGTGGGCGGGGTGAGTCCGGTGGCAACGGGTTGGGGCGCTGATTCGCTTGACCTCCCGAGCGGAGCCGTGGGATCTCCCGCCAGCGAGGAAGAGGCGCCCCCTTCCCGAGGCTTGACTTTCTCGGCTCAGCCAACTGGAATGAGCCCATGATATCGAGCGCAAGAGTCGCCCTCGCCACGGCCATCACCGGCAGCGTATTCTTCGTTGCCCAGGCCGAGGAAAAACCCGCCCCGGAAGCCGGAAAGTCGGTTCCCGCGGCCGATACCCCGATCGAGGCAACGGTCGAACGAATCTACGAGACGCGCCGCTGGTCGGAGGCCCGACCCGAGTCCGGTGGCGATCTCAGCGTGGCCCTCCGATTGACGCCTTCCCTGCCCGACGCCCAACTGCTGCGAATGCGGGTGACCTCCGCTTCGGACGATCAGGGCCACGACCTCGTCGATCCGAAACGAACCGAGTTCGAACCCGATGAATTGATCACTCCCGAAGCCGAAGATGTGATCCAATGCACGCTAAGGCTGAAGGCGGGCGCCAGGAAGGCGACCCACCTCACCGAGGTCACCGGCGAAGCGATCTTCCAGAATCCCGCCAGCGCGAAGGCGCCTATCGAGATCACCGATTTCGCGAAATCCCCCGGAGAGTTCCTCGAAAACGCGGCGCTCGAGGAGCTGGGCGTCTCGCTCGCCTACCTGGACGAAGCGACCTTCGACGAGAAGGGCTCGAAGCTGGTTCTCGAAGCGATGAGCATACGATTCGGCAAGAACACGGTGCCGCCCGATCAATTCGAGGGCGCCGCCGCCCCCATGAAGATGCTCTTCCAGATGGGTGCGACGCTCCTGGTGGTTCGCGATCCCGACGACCGAGTGATCAAGATCGAGGGCCTCGACGAGAAGGGCGAACCCTTCACCGCCTCGCAGAACATGATCCAGGGTCTCTGGCAGTTGATCCCCAGAAACAAGGAAAAGGTACTGACCGCCATCCGTGTCCAGGTCGCTTCGAAAGACGCCGAGTTCAGCCAACCCTTCACCGTGAAGGACGTGCCGCTTCCCTGACGGAAAACCAGAAACGCCTTCACCGCCGCCATGAGCAGTTTTCACATCCGCCCACGCTTTCGGCAGGTCGTGGAAATGGATCCGGAAACCGTCCGCGAAACCATCGTCGAGCGGCTGAGCCACGAAACCGACCGGTTCGAGATCAAGAACTTCACCGACTTCGTCTGCCTGCGCATTCACGAGAAGGACCGTCATTTCTGGTCACCCCGGTTGAATCTCAGCCTCGAGTCCGCCGAGGAACCCGGAAAGACCATCATCCACGGGATCTACGGTCCGAATGCCAACGTCTGGTCGCTGATGTTGTTCAGTTATCTCATCGTCGGATTTCTCGGGATCATCGCGGGCGTCATCGCATTCTCCCAATGGGTGATCGGAACCGGGACCTGGGGATTCTGGCTGCTGGGCGTGGCCGGCGCGATCCTCGTGGCTCTCTATCTCGTCGCCCAGGTCGGACAGAAGCTCGGCGCCCAGCAGACCTTCGTCATCCACCAGGCCTACGAGTCGGCCATCGGCCAACCGGTCGAGGTGCATTGACGATTTGCCGGCCGGAGAATGCCGCTATCTTGTCCCGATGAACCGCCTTCTTTCCGCGGCCTTGCTGGCCACCGTCATCGGGCTCGCCGAACCATCGGCCCGAGCCGACGAGTTCGCCGGGAAGACCGTGACCGGCCGGCCCATGGCGATGAAGATGATCGCCTCCCGTGTCGGCAACGCGCCCAAGGCCGGGGAAAAGGCGCCCGATTTCACGCTTGAGCCGGCTTCCGGCGGCAAGCCGGTCGCCCTTTCCTCCTACTGGAAGGAACGCCCCCTGGCGCTGTTCTTCGGCAGCCTCAGCTGCGATGTCTCGTCCTTCGCCGCGGACGAGATCCGGAGGCTCCATCAAACCTTCGGTGACGAGGTCCAGTTCCTCTACGTCTACATTCGCGAGGCTCACCCGGCGAACGGCTGGGAATACGAGAAAGGCGCCGAAGTGGTGGACCCAGTCACCATTCTCGAGCGCCAACACGCGGCGAGCGAGATGTGCCGGAAGCGCGAGTTCCCCTTTCCGGCCCTGGTCGATCGCCTCACCGATGACGCCGCCATCGCCTACGCGGCGTGGCCGGCGCGTTGTCTTCTCATCGACACCTCGGGGATCGTCCGCTACGCCGGCTACACCGGACCCTGGGGATTCAAGCCCACGGACGCGATGCCGCTGGTCGAAGTGCTGCGGCCCGACATTCTCTACTTCGCGCCGAAGCAGGACGAGGTCGTCAGCCTCGAGTCGTTCCTGAAGTCGTTTCTCCGGAAGTCGAAAGACGGCGGTTCGGAGTGATTCCAGATCCAAATAAGATCTGGACGATTTGCGAGGCCTTCGGTTCTCGGGGCGAGGCGCGCTGAGGGAAGGTAGCGAGCTACCTGACCGAAGCGGAACGAAGCATCCGGGAGGCGAAGGCTCGCATCACAAAAAATAACCGAAGGCTAGAATCCCTTTTTCCATTTCTATCAATCGTCCAGAGGTTATTGGAATCTGGTATGATCCCTCCGGGAGAGAAAACGATTCCCTATTTCCCGGGTGGCGGAATCGGAGTAGGCTTTGTTCATGAAGACGATCCTTTCCTTTTCGCTGCTCGTTTTCGCGCTGCTTCTTCCCGCCTGCAATGACGCCGGAACCGCGACGGACGACTCCCCGCCCGCCGAAGAAGCCTTCACCCACCCGCCCGTGGGCGTGATCAAGGCCGCCGACTACGCGGTCACCCTCCACACCGGCCCCGACGGACCGCTCTACACCATCGTCGATGAAACGGGAGAACGGGTGGCTCTCGAGATCACCCGTCAGCAGCTGGCGGCCGAGTTTCCCGAGCTGAACAAAGAACTCCAGGGGCTCTGGGCCGGGAACGATCAATCCCCGCCCGTGAACGCCTCGCTCCGATAAAGCAGCGCGAGAAACTCGCGCAATCGGAAATCACGGGCCTTCAGTTCACCGGTCAAACGCCGCATGAGTTCCGGAACCTCGGGAGGCCTCCCCAGGTTTCCCGGCAGGCGCCCCGGCGGTGCGAGCAGGGGTTCGTCGAACACGTGCGCCCAGAGACGGTTGACGATGTTGACCGCGAAGCGTGGATTCTTCTCCTCCGTCAGCCAGTCGGCGAAAACCTCGCGCAGGGGCTTTCCCTCGACCGGATCGATCGGGGACCCGAAGTAGACCCCGGGAGGGACGAGTCCGCCC
>JAUIGT010000184.1 GCA_030432615.1 Verrucomicrobiia bacterium | reverse complement strand
GCGTATTCGCCGGTCGGCTCGATGCCGCTGGGCTCGCCGAAAGAGAGATGCTGGCCATTGACCGTCACAGTGTCGAAGAAGGCCCCGGTTCCGCCGGCCTCGATCGCCTTGGCATGCACTTGACGGGCGATCCTCTTCAATCCCTCCGGTCCGTGATACACGGCATACAATCCCGCCATCACCGCCAGCAGCACCTGGGCGGTGCAGATGTTCGAGGTCGCCTTCTCGCGGCGGATGTGTTGCTCGCGCGTCTGCAAACTGAGCCGGTAGGCGGGGCGACCATCGGCATCCTTGGAGACACCGACGAGCCGTCCGGGGAGGCGGCGCTTATGGGCGTCGGTGCAGCTCATGAAGGCGGCGTGCGGGCCGCCGAATCCAAGAGGAACGCCGAATCGCTGGGCGCTACCGACGACGATGTCGGCGCCCCATTCGCCGGGCGGCTTCAGCAGGCAGCAGGCGAGCAGGTCGGTGGCGACGACGGCGAGTCCGCCCACGGCGTGGGCGCGCTCGACGACTTCGGCGTAGTCCTCGATGGTCCCGTCGGTGGCGGGATACTGGAGCAGCACGCCGATGAATTCGTCGCCCTTGGCCGCGAAATCGAAGGCGAACTCGTCGCCGATCTCGAGCGCGATCCCGACTGGTTTGGCACGCGTTCTCAGCACCTCGATGGTCTGCGGATGACAGCGATCACTGACGAAGAAGGTGGTGCCTTTCACCCGCGCCGCCGCGCACATGGCCATGGCTTCGGCGGCGGCGGTGCCCTCGTCGAGGAGCGAAGCATTGGCCACCGGCAGGCCGGTGAGATCGCAGACCATGGTCTGGAAATTCAGCAACGCCTCCAGACGACCCTGGGCGATCTCGGCCTGGTAGGGAGTGTAGGCGGTATACCAGCCGGGATTCTCCAGCACGTTCCGCTGGATGACAGGCGGAAGGATGGTGTCGTAGTAGCCCTGGCCGAGAAAACTCTGCCTCACTTCGTTTTTCGCCATGATGGCTTCGAGCTCGGCGAGCGCCTCGGACTCGGAGAGGGCGGCGGGAAGGTCGAGCGGTTTCCGCGAACGAATCCGCTCGGGAACGACCAAGTCGATCAGCGCATCGACGGAGTCATGGCCAATCGCCTTGGCCATGGTCTCGGCCTCGACGGCGCGGGGGCCGAGATGCCGCGAGGCGAAGTGATGGGGATCGAAGGGGGAGGCGTCAACCGACATGCCCACGATACGCCTCCGCGTCCATCAGTGAGTCCAGTTCGCCGGAATCGCCGACATTGATCTTGAAAATCCATCCGCCGCCGTAGGGATCGGAATTCACCGGGGCGGGGTCGTCCGCCAGGGCCTCGTTCACTTCGACGATCTCGCCGGAGACCGGCGCGAAGATGTCGTTGGCGGCCTTGACCGATTCGATCACCGCGATGGCGTCGCCCTTCGACACCGTGGCGCCGACCTGTGGCAGCTCGAGGTAGACGACATCCGTCAGCTCCTCCTGGGCATGGTCGGAAATGCCGACCGAGGCGGCCTCGGGAGACGATGGGTCGATCCACTCGTGGGAATCGGCGTAGCGAAGGTGATCGGGAATCTGGCTCATGGTTCGCGATCAACCATGAGCTGGATTCGGGCCGGGAATCAATCGGAATGTTCGACCCGCCTGAGAAGGGCGACATGAAATCGGTGCGCGAGAAGCTTCCATGCGATCAGCTCGCCGATGGGTGAAACGGCTTTTTCACGACCTTCGCGCGAAATCGTCGGCCACGAATCTCGATCTCCAGCTCAGTCCCCGGTTTCGCCACCTCGACCGGTAGGTAGGCCATGCCGATGCCATAGCCGAGGCTGGGAGAAAGCGAACCGCTGGTGAGTGAAGCGACCGGATTCGCTCCTTTCGGAACGAAAACCGGGTAGTCGTGTCGCGGCGGCGGTCCTTTGTCTACCAAGCGAATCGCCGCCAGTTTCACGGGAGCGCCTTCCTCCTTCTGCCGCGCCAGGACGTCGCGTCCGATGAAGCCCCCGGCCTTGTCGAGCTTGCAGAAAAAGCCGAGCCCGGCCTCGATCGGCGTGTGCCCGGGATCGAGGTCCGCCCCGTTGAGCGGATAGCATTTCTCCAGGCGCAGGGTGTCCCGCGCGCCAAGTCCGCAGGGAGTCGCGCCCGCCTCCAGCGCCGCGCGAAACCAGGCCGCGATTGTTTCCACCGTAGCGAACAGTTCGAAGCCATCCTCGCCGGTGTAGCCGGTGCGGCAGAGGATCAAATGGCCGCCGTCCACCTCCACGATGCCGTTGCGCGGGGGGAGTTCCGGGAACTCGCCGCCATTGCTCCGCATTCTTTCCCACACGCCGGGGGCGTCCGGCCCCTGGATGGCGAGTCCGCCGAAACGATCGCTTTCGTCCCCGAACCGCACGTCCGCCGGTCGTCGAGCGTTCAACCACTCATGGTCTTCCTCGATCCTGGCGGCGTTGACGACGAGAAGGAATCGGTCCGCTCCGAGCCGGTAGGCGATGAGATCGTCGATGACGCCACCGGCCTCGTTCAAAATCAGCGTGTACTGTCCCTCGCTGTCGCCCAAGACCGCCAGGTCATTCGTGAGCAACCCGTTGAGCCACTCCGTCGCTCCGGGACCCTCCACGAAGAATTGTCCCATGTGGGAAATGTCGAAGACGCCGCACGATTCCCGGACAGCTCGGTGTTCCGGCAGGATGCCGGCGTATTGGATCGGCATGTTCCAACCGGCGAAAGGGGCAAAGCGGGCGCCGAGTTTCTCGTGCTCGGCGGCGAGAGGGGAGGGGCGGGGCGCGGATTCGTCGGACATCAATCTCTTCTGTCCGGTTCCGGGAGGAAAATGTCAACGCGCGGAAGCGTCAGCCGTTGGTTCCCGGCCCGGCTCGTGCTAGGATGCGCCTCGCTCCAACCTTTCCCCCCTACCTCATGTTTCGTCATCCCGGAGACAGCCTGATTGCCGCCGCCGAGCGCCGGTTCGGTCACCTCGCCATCAGCAACCTGATCCGCTGGATCGCCATCTTCCAACTCGCGGTCTGGGGACTGGATCTCTTCACCCGCAGCGGCGGGGGCGAGAGTTCGCTGATTCCCTACCTCCTCCTCGACGCGACCAAGGTCTACTCCGGGGAGGTCTGGCGGGTCCTGACCTTTCTCTTCGTGACGGCGACCGCGAATCCGCTCTTCATCCTGTTTTTCGTGTTCTTCCTCTGGTTCGTCAGCGACGGACTGGAGCGCGCCTGGGGATCCTTCCGGGTCAATCTCTACGTCGTGGCCTCGATGGGGCTCGTGATGCTGCTCGGACTCGTGCCCGGCATCGGCATCGTCGTCAACATCGGCATCGCCTCGATCTTTTTCTCGGCCATGTTCTTCGCCTTCGCGACGATCTATCCCGAGTTCGTGATCAATCTCTTCGGCATCATCCCGATCAAGGCCAAGTGGCTGGCGCTGGCGGACGCGGTCCTCCTGCTGGTGAACATTTCCAGTGTCCCGCTGATGACGATCCCGACGGTCCTCGCGCTGATTCCCTACGTGGTCGTGTTTCTCCCCGGCTTCGTCCACGGCATGCAGCAGCGCGGCGAGACGGCGGTGCGACGGGCGAAATTCCAGTCCAAGGTCAACGAGGAGGGCGGCGAGGCCTTTCACACCTGCGCGACCTGCGGAAAAACCGACCTCACCGATCCCGCGGCGGAGTTCCGCGTCACCGCGGACGGGGAGGAGCACTGCGTCGAATGCCTGGAAGCGGCCGCGGAATCGAGAAAACCCGCGGAGGGATGAAAACGATCGCGATCGACCGATTCCTCGCGCCGGTCGTCGCCGGCCTTGCCGTGGTGGCGGGCGTCTTGCCGGCCTCCGGTTTCGACGCGTCGAAGCTCGCCCTCATCGATCGCGAGATCGAGTCGGCCATCGGTCGCGGGGAAATTCCGGGCGCGGTGTTTCGCCTCGAGAGCCGGGGCGAGGTCTACGAGAAGGCCTACGGATCCCGCGCCCTGGTTCCGCGACGCGAGCCGATGACGGCGGACACGGTGTTCGACGCCGCTTCCTTGACGAAGGTGCTGGCGACGGCGCCGTCGGTGTCGCTGTTGGCGGATCGCGGACTTCTCGATCTGGATCAGCCGGTCACCGAACTGCTCCCGGAGTTCGCGCCGAAGCCGGAACTGCGGCCGCTCTTTCGCAACCAGCGATTCGACACCAGCTTCGACACGGAGACGAATCGCGCCGCGGTCACCGTGCGCCAACTGCTGACCCACACCTCGGGACTGCCGCCCTCGATCTCGATCCGCACCGAGCCGTGGTGGGGACACGAGAATGGCGTCCGCCGTTGCCTGACGACGCCGCTGATCGCGAAGCCGGGCGCGAAATTCCGCTACTCGGACGTGAACTACATCCTGCTCGGGGAGATCGTGCGCCGGGTATCCGGTCGATCGTTGAACGAGTTCTCCGCCGAGGAGATCTACGGACCACTCGGGATGGGCGACACCGGTTTCCTGCCGGCACCGGAACGCCGAGGCCGGATCGCACCGACCGAATCGTTCGGGCCCTACGGCGTGTTGCGCGGCGAGGTCCACGACCCGGTGTCGCGACGGATGGAGGGCGTCGCCGGCCACGCGGGACTCTTCACCACGGCGAAGGACGTGGCGACTTTCGCCAAGGCGTTTCTCGGCGAGGCGGGTCCGGTCTTTCGTCCCGAACTGGTGGCGAAGATGACGAAACCGCAGACGCCTCCGAATCTCGGGGTGAAACGCGGGCTCGGCTGGGACATCGACTCGCCTTTCTCCTACCAGCGCGGCGAAAATTTTCCGCTTGGCGGTTTCGGGCACACCGGCTGGACCGGCACCTCGGTCTGGGTCGATCCCGGCTCGGAAACGGTCGTCGTTCTCATGGCGAACCGGAATCATCCCGACGAGGACGGCAGTATCAAGCCGCTGCGCATCCGGGTCGGGACCCTCGCCGCCGAAGCGGTGGGGATTGTGAAGAAGAGCACCGCGGGAACCTCACCCGACCCTCTCAGGTCCGCGATCCAACAGGGTGCGATGAGGACTGCCGCCGGCGATCCGGTGGCGCGAAGCCGGGTGCGCAACGGGATCGATGTCCTCAGCGACGAGGAGTTCGCCACCCTCGCCGGCCGGAAGGTCGGGTTGATCACCAATCACACCGGCATCGACCGCCATCGGCGCTCCACGATCGATCTCCTCCACGAGGCGCCAAGTGTCGACCTGGTCGCCATTTTCGCTCCCGAGCACGGCATTCGTGGGAAACTGGACCAGGCCGACATCGATGACGAGGTCGATGGCAAGACCGGGCTTCCGATTTTCAGCCTCTACAAGTCCGACGACAAGAAACCGACCCCCGCGCAGCTCGCCGGGATCGACACGCTGGTCTTCGACATCCAGGACATCGGCTGCCGCTTCTACACCTACATCTCGACGATGGGCAAGGCGATGGAGGCGGCGTCGGAGCGGGGGATTCGCTTCGTGGTGCTCGATCGAGTCAATCCCATCGGCGGCGAGATCGTCGATGGACCGGTCCGGCTCGGCGAGGCGACGTTTACCGCCTGGCATGACATTCCCGTCCAGCACGGCATTACCGCCGGCGAGCTGGCGCGGCTGTTCGACCGGGAGAAAGAGTTCGGGCTCGAACTCGAGATTGTTCCGGTGCGGGGCTGGACGCGTTCGATGCGTTTCGACGAGACCGGGCTGCCCTGGGTGAATCCCTCGCCCAACATGCGCAACCTGACGCAGGCGATGCTGTATCCCGGCGTCGGCTTGCTGGAGTTCTGTTCCCTTTCCGTGGGGCGCGGAACCGACACGCCCTTCGAGATCATCGGCGCGCCGTTCATCGAGGACGATGTCGAACTGGCCGAGGCGCTGAACGCGGAGGGGTTGCCGGGGATTCGCTTCGTGCCGATCCGATTCACGCCCGAAGCCTCGAAGTTCGCCGGTGAGGAATGCGGCGGCGTGCGATTGGTGCTGATCGATCGCGAGGCCCTGCGTCCGCTCGATGTCGGCATGACGCTCGCGAAGATTCTTCTCGCCCGCTACGGCGACGAGGCACTGCAGTTTCGGGAAAAGTTTCCCACCTTGCTCAAACACCCGCCGACCCTGGAAGCGGTCGCCGAGGATCGCTCGCTCCCCGAGATCCGCCGGGAGTGGGAACCGCGGTTGGGCGAATTTCGCGAGCGGCGGGCGGGGGTGCTGATCTACGATTGAAATGCCTTGGCGAGTGAAGAATGAAAAGGCGCAGGTTGATCCGATCTCTTTTCCTGCTGCCGTTGGTGTACCTTGCCGCCTACGCGAGCTTGCGTGTTTCCGGTTGGTTGACGCATTTCGAGAATCGAGGTGATCCGGAGCGCGCTCACGAAATCCGGGTTCCTACAAATCAATTCACCGACCTAGAGATGATCATGGCAAAGGAAACGGGAGATCCGTTGGTGATGGTCTATGAGACTCGATGGCAATTCATCGACCTGCTATTCTGGCCGGTGAGAAGTGCGGAGACTCTCCTCTGGAAGCTCGTCACTTGAGGAATCGGAGAATGAATGCCGCATCACCTCGGGGAATCTCCGCCTCGATTGGCCCGAACAAGTCTGCGTCCCTTGCGCTGGTCGGGCTTCGTAGTTTGGTTTCGGTCCCTCCCATGAATCAGAAATCCCATTTCCTCTCCCCGATTGCCCTCGTGGTGTCGGCGCTTTGTCTTTCGTCCACTCTTGCTGCCGAGACCGAGCCGGCCAAGTATCCCGGATTGAAGAACCTCCAGTTCGTCACCGAGGCGGACACGGTGGTGCCGGGCGAGACGTTCACCGCCGGGCTCTGGTTCGAGCATGAAAAGGGTTATCACACCTACTGGAAGAGTCCCGGCATCGTCGGCGTGGCCGCGGTCGTGAAATGGGAGGACCTGCCGGACGGCGTCGAGATTGGCGAGATCCAGGGGCCGGCCCCGCAGAAGACCCTGATGGCGACCCTGACGGCCTGGGGCTACGAGACCGATACCTGCCTGCTGATGCCGATCACGCTGCCGAAAGAGCTGGGCGACCGGGATTCGATCACCCTGAAGGGCCGCATCGGCTGGATGTGCTGTGCGACGAGCTGCCACCCGGGCTGGCACGACTTCTCCCTGACCCTGCCGGTGGGGAAATCGGTCGAGCGCGACGCGAAGTGGACGAAACGATTCGAGGAGTCGCGGGCTCGTTTTCCCCGGCCGGCGCCGGAAGGTTGGGAGTTCGCGGCCCGTGAGATCGACGCCCGCACCATCCAACTGGAGATCAGCGGGCCGGAACCGATCGACTGGACGCAGGTGTATTTTTTCTGCCACGACAACCAGGTCGATTCCGACGAGCCCCAGTTGCTGGCGGTTCGCGAGGGCGGCAAGGGCGCGGTGTTGACCTTCACCCGTCCCGAGTTCGCTCCGGAGAATCCCGCGGAGTTGTCCGGAGTCCTTCACTACCCGGAGGGCTGGCCCGGTCTCGATGGACTTCCCTGGATGATTGCATCGGCGCCGTGGGCGGGTTATGAGGAGGACGCGAAAAATGGCCAAGACAGCGACACCGAAGAAAAAAAAGGGAAAAGCGGCGGCGAAAGCTGACGAGGAGATCTGCGATTCGACCTGGTGCGAGATCCGCACCTCGCCCATTCACGGCCGCGGCCTGTTCGCGACCCGGGACATTCCCGAGGGCATGCGCATCATCGAATACGTCGGGGAAAAGATCACCAAGGCGGAGTCCAACCGGCGTGGCTGGGCGCAGTTCGAGAAGGCGCAGAAAACCGGGGAGGCCGGAGTCTACCTCTTCACCCTCAACAAGCGCTACGACATCGACGGCGACGTGCCGTGGAATGCGGCCCGGCTCATCAACCACAGCTGCGATCCCAACTGCGAGGCCCAGATTTTTCGCGGCCACATCTGGATCCTGGCCCTGCGCGACATCAAGAAGGGCGAGGAACTTTTCTTCAACTACGGCTTCGACCTCGAGTGCTACGAGGATCACCCCTGCGGCTGCGGCAGCCCTCGATGCGTCGGCTTCATCGCGGGCGAGGAATACTGGAAGGAGCTGAAGAAGATACTCAAGAAAAAGCGGGCCAAGGCCGAGAAGAAGGCAGGGAAGAAAAAGGACCGAAAGAAGCGGAAGGAGAAAAAGTAGCGATACCGTTCCGTTTCCGTTTCAGAAGATCCGATCCGTGGCGTCGGTGCCCGGGATCTTTTGAAAATGCTCGTCGTAGGTCAGGATGACCGCGCCGATGTGGTGGGCACACACCGCGATGTGGATGTCCTGGAGAGGCAGGGTGAGACCGCGCCGGTCCAGAGACCATGCCAGCTGCAGGGTTTCGTCCCAGCGGGCATTGGAGGAGGGCACGAACTGCATCAGCGACCAGGCGGCGCGGTAGCGGTCGAGGTGTTTCGGTTGCTTCACGCCCCGCCCGACCTCCGCCGTGATCACTCCGCAGGTGGCGATGTCCCGACTCTCCGCCAGGAAGGAAAGGATCTGCAACGGGTCATTGCCGTCGCGGGCCTGCCGGATGTACCAGCAGCTGTCCACCATGATCGGTCGGCTCATCGGGAAAAATGGCGGGCCGGCTGGCTTCAGTCAGCGGACTCGCCTGCGCGGTAGCGACCGGCGGCTGGTTCGGCGATACGCAGGGCGGAGGGGTCCGAGGCGGGGTCGAACATCTCCTTCAACTCCTCGGTGCTGGCCCCGAGTCCCTCACGCAGCACATCCACCAAGCGGGCGCGACGGTCGATCTCGCGCAGAGCGAAGGTGATCGCTTCGGTCTTGGAAGAGGCCTCCGTAATCTCCACGACACGGTCGAGGAGTGCTTCGTCCACGTTGATGGTGAGTTTCATACCTCATCGATACCCCAAGTAAAGGTATCGAGCAAGTACAAAGGCGTTATCTCACTTGAATTCACCGGCGTCGTATTTCGCCCAGAACTCGGCGGGGGACATCAGGGTGCTCATGTCGTCTTCGAACTCGACCCCGAGCTGCTGCATGGTGGGGATCTTCCTGATGTTCTCGATACCCTTCTCGACGGTCGATGGGGTGAAAACGAGTCGCGTCAGGGGCAGGCGGCTGATCGGGGTGAGGTCCTTGACCGGAGTCTCGCCGACATGGAGGCGTTGCAGGGTCCGCATGGTCGCGAGCGGACGCAGATCCTCGACCTGGGTGCGGTGCAGGGTCAGGCTCTGCAGCGGTGTGGTCGCGAGCGGAGAGACGTCGGAGATGGGCAGGCCGGTGAGCCAGAGCATCCGCAGGGGCATGCCCGCCAGCGGAGTGATGTCGTCGGCCCGGGCGCCCACCAGGTTGAGTTCCTCCAGCGGCATGCCTTTCAGTGGAGCGAGGTCCTCGACGTTGGTTTCGTTGAGATAGAGCTTCTTCAGGGTGGTGTTGCCGGCGAGCGGGGAGAGATCCTCGACATTGGTCTTGTCGAGGTAGAGTTCCACGATGGGCGCGCCTTTCAGGACGTCGATGCTGGAGATCGGGCAGCCCTGGAGATCGAGCATCAACAGGGGCATGCCGGCGAGCATGTCGATGTTCGAGACCCCGCAGTTGGCGAGGACGATCGCTTCGGGCTGTCCCTGCTCGTTGATCTGGAACTGGCCGTTGCCGCTGTAGCCGACGTTGCCGGCGCGGATCGCCCGGTGGAGGGTGACCTCACTCCAGAAGGTCGATTCCGCTTCGGGCGAGGGAGCCGGTGCCTCTGCCTGGGGCTCGGTCTTTTCCGGTTCGGAAGGCGGGGCCGGCGCTTCCTCCCCGGTCTCGGTTTCGGAGCAACCGGCGAGAAGAGCCAGGGCGAGAGCCGGCAGAACGAGACCGGCGCGCGCGGTGGGGAAAGCATGCGTTTTTTTCATCTTCCTCGAACCTGAGGCCGCGCGGAATCGAATGCAAGCCGGCAGACCAGCCACCCCGAACGGCCGCGGGAACCAAATGCTTGCTTGCGAATCGCCGCGCCCGCCCCAAGAGTCTGGCCGACCCATCATGAAAGATTTTCGCCTCAAACGCCTCTTCAACCCCAAGTCCGGCCGCTGTTTCGACGTCGCGGTCGATCACGGATTCTTCAACGAACCCGGCTTTCTCAAGGGCATCGAATCGATGCCGAAGACGATCGAGACCCTGGTCGAAGCCGCGCCCGACGCCATCCAGCTGACCGTCGGCCAGGCCCGGCACCTGCAGTCGCATCCCGGGCGGTTCAAGCCGTCCCTCGTGCTCCGGGTCGATACCGCCAACATCTACGGCAAGCAGCTGCCGGAATATCGCTTCAGCGCCATGATCGAGGAGGCCGCGCTCCAGGCGGTCCAACTCGACGCCGCCTGCGTCTGTGTGAACCTGTTCCAGATCCCCGGCGCGCCGGACGTGACCGGTCAATGCGTGGACAACATTCTCCGACTCAAGGTCGATTGCGATCAGTACGGCATTCCCATGATGGTCGAGCCGCTGGTGTTCGCTCCCAACGAGGAAGCCGGTGGCTACATGGTCGATGGCGACGTGGTCAAGATCATGCACCTCGTCCGCCAGGCCGTGGAACTCGGCGCCGACATCATCAAGGCCGATCCTTGCGACGATCCCTCGGAATATCATCGCGTTATCGAGATCGCCCAGGATGTCCCCGTTCTGGTGCGGGGCGGCGGACGGGTCTCAGGCGGAGAGATCCTCTCGCGCACCAGTGTCCTGATGGAGCAGGGCGCGCGCGGCATCGTCTATGGTCGCAACGTGATCCACCATGCCAATCCCGCCGGCATGACAGCCGCTCTTATGGCCATCGTCCACGATCGCGCGACGGTCGAGGCTGCGATGGCCATGCTCGGCTAAACCGATGCGCACCGTGCGTTTCGGCATCATCGGCTGCGGCC